>JAJYAH010000151.1 GCA_021779635.1 Pseudomonadota bacterium
CATAGTCGTTCGGCGCCTCGAACACGACATAGACGCCCCAGCGCAGATCGCGGAATACCGGGCGGCCGTCGCGCTCCAGCGACGACACCACTTCCACCATGCCGGATTTCTCCAGCACACCGCCGGCCTCGCGCGGCCGCATCACATGCGGCAAGTCGTCGACACCACAGGGCGGAAACAACAATCCACCCGCGGGCACGTCGAGCCCGGTGGCGTTGGCAATCGCCGCCATTTCGATCGCGGATTTGGTACCGTCCAGAAACGAGTTGAACATCTGCGGATTCATGCCGCCCGATTGCGCCTCATCGGCCGTCAGCCCGTAATGGCTCCAGACCCCGGCCGGCGTCACGTCGTGATAAGCAGGCAGGTATTTGGTGCCCTTGCCGGCGGCGACCACGTGGAATCCGGTCGCCCGCGCCCAGTCCACCATCTCGGCGGTCAATGCTGGTTGATCCCCATAGGCCAGCGAATAGACCACACCGGCCGCGCGCGCTTCCTCGGCGAGCAACGGCCCGGCCAGCACGTCGGCTTCGACATTGACCATGACAATATGCTTGCCGGCCTTGATCGCCCCGCGCGCATGACGAATGCCGACCGCGGGATTGCCAGTGGCCTCCACGATCACCTCGATATTGCCGGCCGTGGCCTTGGCGCCATCGGAGGTGAATGTGGTCGCCGCGATCCGGGCATCGTCCCACCCGACGGTACGGCAGGCCTCGCGCGCACGCTCCGGATCAAGATCGACGATCACCGGCACCTCGAGCCCCGGGGTGTGCGGCACCTGCGACAGAAACATCGAGCCGAATTTGCCGGCGCCGATCAAGGCGACGCGGACGGGCTTTCCAGCCGCAAGGCGGGCGTTGAGCAGATGATGAAGGTTCATGGCAACGTTGATCCTATCGAATGTTGATGGCGTGACGTGAAACGTGTCCCCGACATCTAGCTTTGCAGCGTGCCGGCGAAGGTCTTCGCAAACGTGTGAGCGTCGCCCGGCCATCGCGCCGAAACGTAATTGCGATCCCGGACCACGAAGGCCGGCGTCGGGTTGTCGATGGAATCGCGCTCCATCCCCGAGGTCTTCCGGCGATAGTCCGGATCTGTCCTGGGGACGTCGCGGAAATCTTCTGCGCGCGCGAGCGAGCGCGTCACTTCCTGCTGCACCGACATGAATCCCTTCGGTTGTCCGTCCTGCTCCAGATACGTTCGATAATAATTCGGATCCCAGAATCGCGTGATGCGCGCGACCGACCACGCGCTGTTTTCGAGCGCCCAGGTCAAGGCAGTAGTCTGGTAGCCATGGAGAACCGAGCGGCCGGTTCGTTTCGACTGGCTGCGCGCCGCCAGCAGCACGCCGTGACAGATCGCCGCCACCGGCTTGTTGGCATCGAAGAAGCCGGCGACATGGCGTTGCAGGATTTCGCTCTCGAGGTAATCGCGCATGCCGCGCGCACGATGTCCGCCGGGCAGCAGCAGCGCATCGAACGTCGCCGGATCGACGGCGTCCCAACGCTGCGGCGCAAGGTAGTTCGGATCGGCGATCATCTCGGCGTAGGCCGTCAGCGCATCGCGATTGGCCCGCAACAGCAGTCCGATCAGCGGCCAATTCCGTAACAGCGGAATCGCGCCCCACAGATCGAGGCCCTGCCCCGTCAGCATCATGTCGTCGGCGATCGCGGGCCGCCCGTCGGGCGTGGCAAATCCGATCGTATGTCCGGCGCGGCTAAGCACCCGCCAGCTCACGGCAGCTTCGCTGGGATCGAAATCCCGCGCCGGCAGCAGGAAAAGGATGCGCGCCACGATCCGCGTCTCAGACCAGCAGAACCGTCGATCCCGTGGTCTTGCGCGCCGCGAGATCGGCGTGGGCTCGGGCCGCGTCCTTTAACGGATAGGTCTGGTTGACCTCGATTTTCACGGCGCCTGATTGCACGACCTCGAACAACTCCTTGGCCATCGCAACAAGGTTTTCACGCTTGGCGCCATAGGTAAAGAGAGTCGGCCGGGTGACGTAGAGCGAGCCCTTTTGGGCGAGAAGGCCGAGGTTAAGCGGCTCGACACTGCCGGAGGACTGCCCGAACAGCGCCAGGAGTCCCAGCGGCGCCAGGCAATCCAGCGATTTCAGGAACGTATCCTTGCCGACGGAATCGTAAACCACCGGAACCTTGTTGCCCCCGGTGATCTCGTCGACCCGCTTTACGAAATCCTCGCGCGTGTAGACGATGGTGTGGGCGCAGCCATGGGCCTTGGCAAGCTTGGCCTTCTCATCGCTGCCGACGGTGCCGATCACGGTGACGCCGAGATGCTTGGCCCACTGGCTGAGGATCAGGCCGACGCCGCCCGCCGCGGCATGGAGCAGAATGGTCTCGCCGGACTTGACCCGATAGGTCTGGCGGATGAGATATTGCACCGTCAGGCCCTTCAGCATCATCGCTGCGGCAGTCTTGTCATCGATATTGTCGGGCAGTTTAATCAGGCGGTCGGCGGGAATCAGCCGCTCCTCGGCATAGGCGCCAACCGGCGCGCTTCCATATGCGACGCGGTCCCCAGGTTTCAAATCGGTGACTCCGGGCCCGATCTCCTCGACAACACCAGCCGCTTCGCTGCCGAGCCCACTCGGCAATGCGACAGGATAAAGTCCCGAGCGGTTGTAGATGTCGACAAAGTTCAGTCCCACCGCCGTATGCCGGATGCGCGCTTCGCCCGGACCGGGCTTGCCCAGCTTGATTTCCTCCCAGACCAGAACTTCAGGTCCACCGGGTTTATGAAAGCGGATGGCGTGCGTCATGGAATTATTCCTCGCGTGAGATGACGAAAGGCAAAAAAGCGCCCCAACGGGGCAGGTCCGCGGCAGCAGCTATGACAGCAATATGCGCCGAACCGGCGGCGAGGAACAGCCTGTCTTTTCGTTCCTGGCCGAGATGCATGAGTTCGCGGTCGAGAAGCGTGAGATTGGCGCTGAATTGTTCGATCTCTTTGCTTCTGGTATCGAAGCTTGTCTTGGTACTGGCGATCAGCAATCCAAGCACGAGAGCCGCCAGAATCGCGACCGCATTCATCGTAGTCTGCACGGTCTTGTGCGTTGGCGTCGGTTTACTGATCTTCAGGTAATATCTTGCGCAGCAGAAGGCCGGCCACCCCTGCCCAAAAAATGCAACAAAAAGGCGATCAGGCCGATACCGCTAAACATCTGCTTCCCATCGGAAGGGTCGCCGCGGCCGATAAAGCGAAGTCGGCTGCCAAGTGCCGCCTCTCGATCGATGGAACATGAGCTCAGTCCGCACCCAGCCTGATGTCAGGCGGCGACTGGCGTGAGGGCGCGCCGAATCTGGCGGTAATTGTGAGGGTTACAATCCGGCTAAAGCTGGCTCAAAACATGGCCGCACCACATACCCCAGAGCACGCAAAATCCATCCCGAGATCGTCGAAAACTGTGCTTTTTGGGTATCGCTCGCCCACGAATCTGAGCGAACAAAATGTGGATTGGCTAGCGGCGTTGGTCGGGCGGGAATACGATGCTGCCCATTGCGATCGTCAATGTCGCGGCGCTTTTTATCTTTCCGATTGTTAATGCGACAACGTTCTTGGGACCGTTCAAATAGAGCGGCCTGAGACGCCCAAAGCAACTGAAAGATACGAGTTAGTGCCTATGCCCTTGCCAAGCTTCGCCACCCCGCGGCGGTTGCGGAATATTGCTCAAAACGCCTACAATGGTCGGCCCGTCACGGTCGGTTTGAAGGGTTTCGCACCCCGGATAGGTCGCGCAGAGAGAGGCCTTCAGATGAACGAGAGCTTTCCGGTGGCACGTTCGTGAATCAACCTATCAAATCCCTGAAAGAGGCTCCTTTTGTCGATGCTCCGCCGACCACCGAGCGTCGGCCGCGCCGACGCCTGGTATGGATGCTCGTTCTGGCGTTGCTGGTTGCCGCCGGCGCCGTCTGGTGGACCAGGCAAGGGAGCGCGCCGCAGCCAGGAGGGACCGGTCGCAGCGGCGCGCCGATGTCGATCGTGCCCGAGACTGTCGGCAGGGGTGACGTCGGGATCAATATCAACGCCCTCGGCACAGTGACGTCGCTGGCCACCGTGACCATCAAGAGCCAGATCAGCGGCTACTTGATGAAGATCGATTTCAAGGAAGGCGATGACGTCAAGAAGGGCGATCTACTCGCGGAGATCGACCCGCGCCCGTATGAAGCGACACTTGCCCAGGCGAACGGAAATCTGCTGCGGGACCAGGCCCTGCTGAAGGGCGCGCAGGTCGACCTGACCCGCTATCAGGGTCTCGCTGCGCAGAATGCAGTGCCGCGTCAAACGCTCGACACACAAGTGGCTCTGGTTGCGCAGTATCAAGGCACGGTGGAAGCCGACCGTGCAGCGGTCAAATCCGCCGAGGTCAACCTGCAATATTGCCATATCCTGTCGCCGCTGGACGGTCGCGTCGGACTGCGTCAGGTGGACCAGGGCAACTACGTGACACCCGGCGACGCCAACGGTCTCGTTGTTATCACGCAGTTACAGCCGATCAGCGTCCTGTTCCCGGTGCCTGAGGACAACCTGCAGGCCATTGCGAAACGCATCCAGGCTGGAGCCGTCTTGCCGGCGAACGCTTATGATCGGAGCGACAGCACCAAAATCGCCGACGGCACGCTGCTGGCCTCCGACAGCCAGATTGATCCCACCACGGGAACGATCAAGCTGCGGGCGCAGTACGCGAACGAAAACAAACTTCTGTTCCCAAATCAATTCGTGAACGTCCGGCTGCTGCTCGACACCCACAAGAACGTGACGACGATGCCGACGGCGGGCGTTCAGCGCGGAGTGCCGGGCACGTTCGTCTACCTCGTCAATGCCGACAACACCGTCTCTGTGCGCAAGGTTGTGCTGGGCGTGACAGACGGCGACCGCGTGGAGGTCACTTCGGGGCTGGTGCCAGGAGACCGCGTGGTGATCGACGGAGCCGACAAGTTGCGCGACGGCGCGAAGATCAACGTGCGGGCGGAAGCCCCCACCGGCGCGCCGCCAGCCGGTACGCCGCCAGCGGATCCGGAGAAATCGGGCGGCAAGAAACGGCGTTCGGATAGCGGACAAAAACAATGAATCCGTCGCAGCCGTTCATTCTGCGGCCCGTGGCGACCACCCTGCTGATGATCGCCATCGTGCTGTCCGGCATGCTCGCGTTCAGATTCCTGCCGGTCGCCGCCTTGCCTGAAGTGGATTATCCGACCATCCAGGTGCAGACCTTTTATCCCGGCGCCAGTCCGGACGTCATGACGTCCTCGGTCACCGCACCGCTCGAAGTGCAGTTCGGCCAGATGCCGAATCTCAACCAGATGAGCTCGGTGAGTTCAGCTGGCGCGTCGGTCATAACGCTGCAGTTCGGGCTTGCGATTTCACTCGATGTCGCCGAGCAGGAAGTGCAGGCCGCCATCAACGCCGCCGGCAACCTGCTGCCCTCCGATCTACCCGCGCCGCCGATTTACGCCAAGGTAAATCCGGCCGACGCGCCGATCCTGACGCTGGGGCTGACGTCGAAGACGATGCCGCTGACGCAGGTGGAAGATTTCGTGGATACGCGGCTGGCGCAGAAGATCTCCCAGCTTCCGGGCGTCGGACTTGTCAGCATCAGCGGCGGCCAGCGGCCTGCGGTCCGCATTCGCGCCGATATCCGCAAACTCGCCGCCTACGGATTGAACATCGACGATCTGCGCACCACGCTCGGCAATGCGAATATCAACACGCCGAAGGGCAATTTCGACGGGCCGATGCGCGCCTACACCATCAACGCCAACGACCAGATCAGGAATGCAAGCGACTACAGCCCCCTGATCGTCGCCTACAAGAACGGCTCGCCGGTCCGGCTCAGCGATGTCGGCGAAGTCATCGATGGGGCCCAGAACGACAAGCTCGGCGCCTGGATGAACGAGACACCGGCCATTATCCTGAATATCCAGCGGCAACCCGGCGCCAACGTCATTGCCGTGGTCGAGGGGATCAAGGCGCTGCTGCCGCAATTGCAGGCTTCGCTGCCCGCCGCGATCGACGTCAACATTCTGACCGACCGGACCGTGACCATCCGCGCTTCGGTGGAGGATGTGGAATTCGAACTGACGCTCGCCGTCATCCTGGTGGTGCTCGTGATCTTCGTGTTCCTGCGCAACGCACGGGCAACCCTGATCCCGAGCCTCTCGGTCCCGCTGTCGCTGGTCGGCACCCTTGGGGCGATGTACCTGTTCGGCTTCAGTCTCAACAATCTTTCGCTGATGGCGCTGACCATCGCCACCGGTTTCGTGGTCGATGATGCGATCGTCGTGATCGAGAATATCTCCCGCTACATCGAAGAGGGCGAGTCGCCGTTGCAGGCAGCCCTTCGTGGCTCCGAACAGATCGGATTCACCATTATCTCGCTGACGGTGTCGCTGATCGCGGTGCTGATTCCGCTGCTGTTCATGGGAGACGTGGTCGGCCGGCTGTTCAGGGAATTCGCGATCACGCTGTCGGTCACCATCCTGATCTCCGCTGTCGTGTCGTTGACCCTGGTGCCGATGGCCTGCGCCAAGCTGCTCAAGGCCGAAGCGGAGTCCCACGAGAACGCGTTCCAGCGCTACAGCCGCGAGGGCTTCGACTGGATCATCGAGGTCTATGGCAAGGCGCTCAATTGGGTGCTCGACCGTCAGACCTTCGTTCTGCTCATTGCGTTGGGTACCTTCGCGCTGACCGCCGTGCTTTACATCGTCATTCCGAAGGGTTTTTTCCCGCTTCAGGACACCGGCGTCATTCAGGCGATATCCGACGCGCCCCAATCGGTGTCCTACGCCGCGATGGCCGAGCGTCAACAACAGCTCGCCAGCCTCATTCTCAAGGATCCTGACGTCGACAGTCTTTCCTCATTCATCGGCGTGGACGGGACCAATACCACACTCAACAGCGGTCGAATTCTGATCAACCTCAAGCCGCGTGACCATCGCAAATCCGACATCGGCACGGTGATGCGGCGCATCAAGAACAGCACCGCGTCGCTGGCGGGTATCTCGCTCTATATGCAGCCGGTTCAGGACCTGACGATCGAGGGTACCGTCAGCCGGACGCAGTACCAGTTCATCCTGCAGGATGCCGATCCGGTACAGCTGAACGAATGGACGCCCAAACTCGTCGACAAGTTGAATCAGCTGCCGGAGCTTGCCGATGTGACCAGCGACATCTTGGCCCAGGGGCTGTCGGTCTTCGTCGAGATCGACCGCGACCAGGCCGCCCGTTTCGGGATTACGCCGGCGACGATCGACAATGCACTGTACGACTCGTACGGCCAGCGCATCGTCTCAACCATCTTCACCAACTCCAACCAGTATCGCGTCATCCTCGAAGCTGATCCCAGCCTGCAGGCCTCGCTGCAATCCCTGTCCGATATCTATCTGCCCTCCTCGGTGGGCACTACGCCGGTGCCGCTGACCGTGATGGCCAAGATGCGGCAGGAAACCGCGCCGTTGCAGGTTTCGCATCTCGGGCAATTCCCCGCAGCCACCGTATCCTTCAATCTGGCGCCGGGAGCATCGCTCGGCGGCGCGGTGACGGCGATCAAGAAGGCGCAAGCCGAGCTGGATATGCCCGCCAGCGTGATCACCAGCTTTCAGGGCGCAGCACTGGCGTTTCAATCATCGCTCTCCAATCAGCTTTTCCTGATCCTCGCCGCGATCATCACCGTCTATATCGTGCTCGGTGTCCTCTACGAGAGCTTCATCCATCCGCTCACCATCCTGTCGACGCTGCCTTCCGCGGGAATTGGCGCGCTGCTGGCGCTGATGGTGGCCGGCGATGATCTCACCATCGTCGCCATCATCGGCATCATCCTTCTGATCGGTATCGTGAAGAAAAACGCGATCATGATGATCGACTTTGCCCTCGACGCCGAACGCAATGAGGGCAAGCCGCCGCGGGAAGCAATCTACCAGGCCTGCCTGTTGCGATTCAGGCCCATCCTCATGACAACCATGGCGGCGGTTCTCGGCGCATTGCCCTTGATGATCGGAACGGGTGCGGGCTCCGAGTTGAGGCACCCGCTTGGGATTTCGATCGTCGGCGGCCTCCTGGTAAGCCAGTTGCTGACCCTGTTTACCACGCCGGTGATCTATCTCTGGTTCGACCGGTTGGCGGTGCGGTTTGCCGGACGTCCCGGCGACGTCGGCCATGCGAACGAATTGAACTGAGAATGAACTGAATTATGGGCCCATCAACACCCTTCATTCGCCGGCCGGTCGCAACGACGTTGCTCACCTTCGGGCTTGCGGCGGCGGGAGTTGTGGCATTTTTCAAGCTGCCGGTCTCGCCGCTGCCGCAAGTGGACTTTCCGACCATCCTGGTACAGGCGACCCTGCCGGGCGCCAGCCCACAAGACGTCGCCACCACCGTCGCCAGTCCGCTCGAGCGCCATCTCGGGCAGATCGCCGATGTGACCGAGATGACGTCCTCCAGCACGGTGGGGCAGACGCGCATCACCCTTCAGTTCGGGCTCAACCGCGACATCAACGGTGCCGCGCGAGACGTGCAGGCGGCGATCAACGCGGCCCGTGCCGATCTTCCGACCAGCCTGCGAACCAATCCCACCTACCGCAAGGTCAACCCGGCCGACGCTCCGATCCTCGTATTGACCTTGAGCTCGGACACGGCGACACGCGGCAATCTGTACGACGCGGCGTCCACCGTGCTCGCACAGAAGCTGTCACAGGTGGATGGGATCGGCGAAGTCGTTGTCAGCGGCAGCTCGCTGCCCGCGGTGCGCGTCGACCTCATTCCCCAGGCGCTGTACAAATACGGCATCGGCCTTGAGGACGTGCGGGCTGCACTTGCCAGCGCCAATGCGCACAGCCCGAAAGGCGGCATCGACGTCGGCGATCAACGCTACCAGATCTACTCCAACGACCAGGCCAACAAGGCTTCGGACTACCAGTCACTGATCGTCGCCTATCGAAATGGCGCAGCGGTCCATCTTTCCGATGTCGGCGAGGTGACTGACGGGGTTGAAAACCTCCGTAACGCGGGTCTCGCAAACGGCAGGGCAGCCGTCCTGATCATTCTCTACAGACAGCCGGGCGCCAACATCATCAGCACCGTCGATCTGGTGAAGTCGCTGATGCCCCAACTGAGGGCTTCGATCTCGCCTGCCATCGACGTCGATCTGGCGGTCGACCGTTCGACGACCATTCGCACGTCATTGCACGATGTCGAACGGACCTTGGTCCTCGCCGTGCTGCTGGTCATCGTCGTGGTCTTTGCATTCCTGCGCAGCCCGCGCGCAACGCTGATCCCGGTCGTGGCGGTGTCGGTATCGCTGATCGCGACCTTCGCCGCCATGTACTTGATCGGCTACAGCCTCGACAATCTCTCGCTGATGGCGCTCACGGTTGCGACCGGCTTTGTCGTCGATGACGCCATCGTGGTTCTCGAGAACGTTACCCGCTATATCGAGAACGGCATGTCGCCGCTGGAAGCCTCGCTCAAGGGCGCTAACGAGGTCGGCTTCACCGTGCTTTCGATGAGTATCTCGCTCATTGCCGTTTTCATTCCGATCCTGCTGATGGGCGGTATCGTCGGCCGCCTGTTCCGTGAATTCGCGATGACGATCTCAATCGCGATCATGATTTCGCTGGCGATTTCGCTGGCGACCACGCCGATGATGTGCGCTGTGCTGCTCCGCGGCCATTCCGACCAGGGTCACGGACGGCTTTATCAAATTAGCGAGCGCTTCTTCGATCGGATGCTGGACTTCTACCGGCGGACCCTGACCGTCTCGCTCCGGCATCCCGGAGCGATCATGTTGATCCTCGCTGCGGTTCTCGGTCTCAATTTCTACCTGTACGACGTCATCCCGAAGGGCTTCTTCCCGCAGCAGGATACGGGTCGCGTGATCGGCTCGATCCAGGCGGATCAAAGCATTTCGTTTCAGCTGATGCAGCAGAAGCTCGCGCAGTTCGTCACCATCATCAAGCAGGATCCGGCGGTCGAAACCGTGGTCGGGTTTACCGGCGGGGGCCAGACCAATTCCGGCTTCGTCTTCGCCTCATTGTATCCGCTCGGCGAGCGCAAGATTTCTGCCGACGGCGTCATCGCACGGCTACGGCGCGCGATGGCGGTCGTTCCCGGTGCAACCATGTTCCTGCAGGCTGTGCAGGATATCCGCGTCGGCGGCCGGGCCACCAATGCGCAGTATCAATACACCCTGCAAGGCCCTACTCTGGAGGAACTCAACGAATGGTCACCGAAGATCACGGCGGAGCTGCAGCGCGAAACCAAAGTCCTCGCTGACGTCAACAGCGACCAGCAGAACAAGGGGCTCGAATCCGACCTGGTCATCGACCGCGACGCTGCCGCTCAATTGGGGATCACGGTCAGCCAGATCGACAACACGCTCTATGACGCGTTCGGCCAGCGCCAGGTTTCCACCATCTATGTAGCCCGCAACCAGTACCACGTCATCATGGAGGTGGCGCCGCGCTACTGGCAGGATCCGGAGACGCTGAAGGACGTCTATGTCAGCACCTCCGGCGCCTCCGTTGGCGGCTCGCAGGCGACCAATGCGGTGGCGGGAACGGTCGTTGCGCCGGGAACGTCGGCCTTTGCCAATTCGGCCAACGCCCAGGCTGCGCGGAATCTCGCAACCAATTCGATCGGCGCCACCGGCAAAGGCGTGGCCTCGACCGGTTCCGCGGTCAGCACCGGCCAGGAGACCATGATTCCGCTGTCCGCGGTGGCGCATTTCAAGCAAGGCGCGACCCCGCTCGCCGTCAATCATCAGGGACTGCTGGTCGCCAACACCATTTCGTTCAATCTGCCGCCCAGTGTCTCGCTCAGCACGGCGATCACCACGATCAGGGACGCGATGAACCGGATCGGCGTGCCCGCAACCATTCGCGGAACCTTCCAGGGCACGGCCAAGGCCTTTCAGGATTCGCTCAGCAACCAGCCTTTCCTCATTCTGGCCGCGCTGGTCACGATCTACATCGTGCTCGGTGTCCTGTACGAGAGCTACGTGCATCCCCTGACGATCCTGTCCACATTGCCGTCTGCCGGGGTGGGCGCCCTTCTCGCCCTGATGGCGTGCGGGACCGAATTCAGCATCATGGCGCTCATCGGCGTCATCCTGCTGATCGGCATCGTGAAGAAGAATGCCATCATGATGATCGATTTTGCGCTCGACGCGGAACGAACCCGTGGACTCAGTTCGACTGACGCCATCTATGAGGCCTGCCTGCTGCGCTTCAGGCCGATCATGATGACGACCATGGCGGCGCTGCTTGGCGCTCTTCCGCTGGCGATCGGCATGGGCGAGGGCGGCGAGCTTCGGCAGCCGCTCGGTATCGCGATCGTCGGGGGTCTTGTTCTCAGCCAGGCGCTGACGCTTTATTCGACGCCGGTGATCTACTTGTACATGGAGCGGCTTCGTTCCTGGAGCCAGCGTCTCAGGGACGGCGGCAAGGCACCGCTGGCACCTGACAGCAACTTGCAACCGGGCGAATAGATGTCAACAAC
>JAJYAH010000932.1 GCA_021779635.1 Pseudomonadota bacterium
GATCGACGCGGATCCCGATACGCCGCTGCTTTATGTGCTGCGTGATGATATCAAGCTCAATGCCGCCAAATTCGGCTGCGGTCTCGGCCAATGCGGTGCGTGCACGGTAATCGTCGATGGCAAGGCCGTGTTGTCCTGCGTAACGCCGCTGCTCCTGCTCGAGGGCAAGCAGGTAACGACGCTTGAGGGCCTGGGCACGGTCGGCGCGCCGGCACCGATCCAGCGCGCATTCGTGGAAGAGCAGGCGGCGCAATGCGGCTATTGCATTGCAGGAATGATGATGCGGGCGCAGGCTCTGCTGCAGAAAAATCCGAAGCCGACCGACGAACAGATCCGGGCCGAGCTGGGACCGCATCTCTGCCGCTGCGGGACCCATATGCGGATCCTGCGCGCGGTGCACCGGGCCGCGCATCTGATGGACACGGCCGAATTGTCATCGCCCACCCATGGGAGCGCGCCATGAACGTCCCCGTGATTCTCGATCGCCGCCGCGTGCTCGCGGGCGGCGGCGCGCTGATCGTCAGCTTCTCGATGTCGGATGCGTTCGCGCAGGATCGGGCCGCGCCCGCCGCCGCGCCGAAGCCTCCGGGCAGTCTTGCTACGTCGCCATATCTTGATTCCTGGATCCGTATCGATGCCAACGGCGACATCACGGTGTTCACCGGCAAGGTCGAACTCGGCCAGGGGTTCAAGACCGCTTTTCAGCAAATCGCCGCGGAAGAGCTCGATGTCCCCTTTGCCACGCTGAAGGTGGTCACGGCCGATACTCTTCTCACCGCCGATGAAGGCTACACCTCCGGCAGCCAATCCACGCAATACAGCGGCACAGCGATCCAGAACGCCGCCGCGCAGGTCCGCGCGCTTTTGATGGCGGAAGCCGCGCGGCGGCTCAATCTGCCGGTGGACAATCTACGGACCGAAAACGGCGCGGTGATCGCGCCGGACGGCCAGCGCTTCGGCTATGGCGATCTGGTTGCAGACGACCTGTTGCACGTGCAGGCGCAACCAAAATCAAAGCTGAAGGACCCGGCGACGTACAAGGTGATGGGACAGCCGGTGCCGCGCGTGGACATTCCGGCCAAAGTCACCGGAGGTGCAGCCTATGTCCAGGACATGCGGTTGCCCGGCATGGTGCATGCCCGCATCGTCCGGCCGCCGAGCTATGGCGCCGAACTGACGGAGTGCGACACGTCGGCGGTCGAAAAGCTGCCCGGTTTCGTCAAGGTCGTCCGTGACGGCAATTTTCTGGCCGTCGTCGCCCAAAAGGAGTTCCAGGCGATCAAGGCGATGCGCGCGCTGTCGGCGGCGGCGAAATGGCAGGAGAAGCCGAGCCTGCCGAAGCAGGACGACCTGCTTCGCGTCCTCACCAGCCTGAAGTCGAAGGATTGGACCATCTTCCAGCGGAGCGATCCGTCAGCTGCCGGCCAAAAGACCATTGAGGCGACCTATACGCGGCCGTATCAATCACACGGGTCGATCGGACCGTCCTGCGCGATCGCGCAACTCGTCGACGGCGCGATGACGGTGTGGACGCATACCCAGGGCGTCTATCCCGATCGCGAGGGCATCGCCGAGATGCTGGCAGTGCCACCGGCGAGCGTCCGGCTAATTCATGTCGAGGGCTCTGGTTGTTATGGCCATAACGGCGCCGACGATGCGGCGGCCGATGCCGCGCTGATTGCGCGGGCGCTGCCAGGCATGCCGGTTCGGGTGCAGTGGACCCGCGAGCAAGAGCACGGCTGGGAGCCATTCGGGCCGGCGATGGTAACGAAGCTGAAGGCATCGCTCGACGGAAACGGCAAGATTGCCGACTGGAATTTCGACGTCTGGACCAACACCCATTCGATGCGGCCGGGTGGCGCCGGGTCGATGCTGGCGGCCCAGCACATGGCCGAGCCGTTTGCAGTGCCGGAACCGAAGCCGATTCCGCTGCCGGCAGGCGGAGGCGACCGCAACGCGATCCCGATCTATAAATTTCCCAACGCCCAGGTGGTGCACCACTTCATTCCGGCCATGCCGGTGCGGGTCTCCGCGATGCGGGCGCTCGGCGCCTACCACAATGTATTTTCGATCGAGAGTTTTATGGACGAACTCGCTGCGCTGGCTGGCGCCGATCCCGTCGAATTCAGACTGAGACATCTCGACGATCCGCGCGGGCGCGACGTCATCGAGAAAGCTGCGCAGGGCTTCGAGTGGCGGAAGGGCCGGAAAGCCCCGCCGGATCGCGGCTTCGGCTTCGCCTTTGCGCGGTACAAGAATCTTGCGGCCTATTGCGCCATTGCGACCGAGGTGGAAGTGAACCGCGAGACCGGGCGGCCGCGCCTGGTGCGCGCGGTGGCTGCGGTCGACAGCGGTCAGGTGGTCAATCCGGACGGGCTGATCAACCAGGTCGAAGGCGCGATTCTGCAGTCGATGAGCTGGACGCTTTATGAGGCCGTCACCTTCGACGACACAAGGATCACGAGCATCGACTGGCAGACCTATCCGATCCTGCGGTTCAACTCGGTGCCCGAAAATATCGAGGTGCATATCATCAACCGGCCCGGCCAGCCCTTCCTTGGCAGCGGCGAAACCGGGCAAGGCCCGGCCGCTGCATCGATCGCGAACGCGATCGCCAGCGCCACTGGGAAACGGCTGCGCGACCTGCCGCTGACGCGGAAGAAGATCAAGGACGCGATCGACGCGTGACGCCTCGCGTCTAGCCGATTTCCTTGCGAACGA
>JAJYAH010000152.1 GCA_021779635.1 Pseudomonadota bacterium
TCCTGCACGTTCGGCGGCAGGAGCAGTGTCTGATCGATATTCCAGGGGCGAAAATACTTGCTCATAGCCCAAGGTTGAATCAGACTCGCTCAGAATTGAACAGCGACTATGCGGACAGGCTCCTAGATAGCTCTTTGAAGCACCGCAGCGACCCGCTGCATCGCCATCAGGGATAATTATGTCCAAGACCGCCTCTCTCGGCCTCCTGCCTTCGGCCTCGCTGTTTGGCCGCATGATGGCCGCCATCGATCGCCTGCTGATGGCCCACGCCCGCATCGCGATCCGCAATGGTGATGTTCCGTATCCTGGGCTCTGAGCCCCACAGAGCGCGCCAAAGCGGGAAAACCGCTCGGGCCGCGACCGGGTTGAGCCACAACCGTTCCTCCCAGACTTGGCCCCGGTTTTCCGGGGCCATTTTTTTGAAACTCCGACCCGGCGCTACCGGACCTGCCCCCAGCATGGGAACTGCGGCGTGTTGCACATCGCCCCCGCGCCGAAGAATGACTTGCGCTCTGGCATATTACATACCAAAATTTCAGACTGGTAACGCTCGTCGCTAACAGAGGCGTGCCTGGGAGGATCCATGACCGCCACCAAACGAGCGACCGGGCCGGCATCGGTTGAAGGCGCGTATTTCCGCTGGCTGCAATTGGCGATGGGCATCGTCTGCATGGCGATGATCGCCAACCTGCAATATGGCTGGACCCTGTTCGTCGATCCGATCGACGCCAGGTATCACTGGGGCCGGGCCGCGATCCAACTCGCCTTCACGCTTTTCGTGGTGACCGAGACCTGGCTGGTCCCGATCGAAGCCTGGTTCGTCGACAAATACGGTCCGCGCGTCGTGATCATGTTTGGCGGCGTGATGATCGCGCTCGCCTGGGTGCTGAATTCCTACGCCAATTCGCTGGCCGTGCTGTATGTCGCCGCGATCATCGCCGGCATCGGCGCGGGTTCGGTCTACGGAACCTGCGTCGGCAACGCCCTCAAATGGTTTCCGGACCATCGCGGCCTTGCCGCCGGCGCCGGCTTTGGCGCCGGTGCCGCGATCACCGTGGTGCCGATCGCCGGCATGATTGCGGCGCACGGCTACCAGAGCGCATTCTTCAGCTTCGGCATCGGGCAAGGCGTGATCGTGTTCGTCCTGGCATTTTTCCTGCGCAAGCCGTCGCGGGCGATGCCGGCGAAGAAGCAGCAACTCAACCTGCCCCAGACCAGGATCGACTTCACGCCGCCGCAGGTGCTGCGAAGCCCGGTCTTCTGGATGATGTATCTGGTGTTTGTGATGGTCGCCGCCGGCGGCCTGATGGCGGCGGCCCAGATTGCGCCGATCGCGCGCGACTTCAACATCGCCGGTGAACCGGTCGGCCTGCTCGGCTTCCAGATGGCGGCCTTGACCTTTGCGATTTCGCTCGACCGGATCTTCGACGGTTTCGGCCGTCCGTTCTTCGGATGGGTCTCCGACACGATCGGCCGCGAGCATACCATGTTCATCGCCTTCGGAACCGCCGCCCTGATGCTGCTGACGCTGTCGGTGTACGGTCGCATCCCGATCGTCTTCGTGCTGGCGACCGCGGTGTATTTCGGCGTGTTCGGCGAGATCTACAGCCTGTTCCCGGCGACCAGCGGCGACACCTTCGGCGTCAAGTTCGCCACCACCAACAACGGCATGCTGTACACGGCGAAAGGAACGGCCTCGTTACTGGTGCCGCTTGCGAGCCTTGTCGCGGCCAGATACGGCTGGCAGGCCGTATTCATGATCGCGGTCGCGCTCAACGCCACCGCCGCGCTGATGGCGATCTTCGTGATCAAGCCGATGCGCCGCGCCTTCATCCTCGGCAATGACGCCGCGGTCGACGCCAGGGCGCACGACGTCAGGGTGATCTGACGGCTTCACATTTCGACAAAAGGAGGCGCATCCGCTGCGCCTCCTTTCTGCGTCGATTAATTGGAATACCAATACAGAAATTTGATTTCTTGCAGGGGTTCCATTCGAAGTCATCGGCCTGTCGCGGTCTCGACATGCCGAGCCAACTTGTCCAGGGTCTGGTAGCCGTACTCGACGGCGCCGAAGCCGATCGTCCCGTCGCGCTGTGCTTTGGTCGGATGCAGTTGCCGCAGCGTGATCACGGTCTTGCCATCGCTCTGCTCATCAAACGTAATCGTGCTGCGAAAACGGGCTGGATCGTCATCCATGTCCGAACCGTGATCAACCTCGATCAGGTGCGGCGGCTCGATGCGCCGAAAGCGCATGCGATTCGTAAATCGCCGGCCGTTTGGGGCGAGCATGTCGAAGCGCCACACGCCGCCGATGCGAATGTCGATTTCCTTGGTTTCGATCTTGAACCCCGCCGGCCCGAACCAGTTCGGCAAATGCTCCGGTTCTGTCCAGGCAGCAAAGACGACATCACGCCTTGCCTTGATGACACGCGAGAGAACGATCTCGCGCTCGATATCCCAGTGTGCGAGGGCAGCGTCCGGCGTTGAGGTCATGGTGATTTCCTGTGCTTTTGAAAATGTGGTGTCGTCGCGCGCTTCAGTCACGACGCCTTCTCCTTGGCGGCCTCTTCTCAAGCGTCGCTACATAAGACTCGAGCCTGTCAAGGCGGGCTTCCCAGATGGCATGATGCTCGGCGAGCCAGTTCTCGGCCCCCTTCATGGCGCTTGGCATCAGGCGGCATGTGCGGACGCGGCCATGCTTCTCCGATTCGACGAGGCCCCCGGTTTCCAGCACACGTATGTGTTTCATCAGGCTTGGCAGGGCCATGTCGAATGGCTGAGCGAGTTCACCCACGGACGCCTCGCCTTGCGAGAGCCGCGCAATGATTGCACGCCGCGTTGGATCGGCGAGTGCGCCGAACACGTTGTCGAGATGAGGAGAATAGTTAGCCATAAAGCTAACAATAGATGCGCGGCGCGCATCTGTCAACAATAGTTTTCTAATTGGGTAACTGTCGGTATGCCGGTGCACCGGCGGGAGGCGTCCGCTCATTAGAATGCGCTGGCAACACCGCCGCACGCCCTGGCGTGGTTCCCGCCTTTGTCTATTCATTGATTTAAAGCGGCGCTTGGCGCCCAGATGGCGCCGATCGGCCGGCTGAGACAAAAACCCCTGTTTTTGCATGATCATGTTGCCGTAATCGCCCTGGTGTCCGGTGGACATTTGCTGGGCTGAACGGCATCCTCGCCGCAGGCAGTCCAGCAACAGCGAAAAACGCGCGCGGATAAGACGCGGCGGGGAAACATCAGGGGTCAAGCATGATCAGGACGCGATTTACCGAGCTCGTGGGTGTCGAACACCCGATCGTACAGGGCGGAATGCAATGGGTCGGACGGGCCGAGCTGGTCGCGGCAGTCGCCAATGCCGGCGCGCTCGGCTTCATCACCGCGCTGACGCAGCCGACGCCGGAGGATTTGACACGAGAAATCGCGCGGTGCCGCGGCCTCACCGACAAGCCGTTCGGAGTCAATCTGACCATCCTTCCGTCGATCAAGCCGCCGCCCTATGCGGAATATCGTCAGGCCATTGTCGAAAGCGGCATCAAGATCGTCGAGACCGCCGGCAACAAGCCGCAGGAGCATGTGACCGAGTTCAAGAAGCACGGCGTGGTGATCGTGCACAAATGCACCAGCGTTCGCCACGCGCTGTCGGCCGAGCGCATGGGGGTCGATGCGATTTCAATCGATGGCTTCGAATGCGCAGGGCATCCCGGCGAGGACGATACCCCCGGCCTGATCCTGATTCCGGCGGCCGCCGACAAGGTGAAGATTCCGATGATCGCGTCGGGCGGTTTCGCCGACGGCCGCGGCCTGGTCGCCGCGCTGGCGCTGGGTGCGGAGGGCATCAACATGGGTACGCGTTTCATGTGCACCAAGGAAAGTCCGATCCACCAGCTCATCAAGGAAAAGATCGTCGCCAATGACGAGCGCGAGACCGAGCTGATTTTCCGCACCATGCGCAACACCTCGCGCGTCGCCAGGAACGCGGTCAGCACCAAGGTCGTCGCGATGGAGAAAGAAGGCGCCACCTTCGAGCAGGTGCGCGATCTCGTGGCCGGTGCGCGCGGCAAGATGGTCTACGCCACCGGCGACGCCGATGAAGGCATCTGGTCCGCCGGACAGGTGCAGGGATTGATCCACGATATCCCGAGCTGCGCGGAACTGGTGTCGCGCATCATGCGTGACGCGGAGGCCATCATTCAGAGCCGGCTCGAAGGCATGATGTCGGGCTCCCGCCGCCAGGCCGCGGAATAGACCACTTCGCGTCATCACCTGAGAGTCTGACTCAGAATGCGACCAATGAAATGGGGCTTCAAGTTCGTCATGCCCGGGCTTGTCCCGGGCATGACGACTCTAACGGGAACAACGCCATGAAAGCCTACGTCTACGGCGCCAATGGCGCTGAAATCACCGATATCGCCAGGCCCGCTCCGAAAGGCACGCAGGTGCTGGTTCGGGTCCGGGCCTGCGGCCTCAACCGCGCCGACCTCGGCATGACCAAGGGCCATGCGCATGGCAGCGCCGGCGGCGCCGGCACCGTGCTCGGAATGGAATGGGCGGGCGAAGTTGCCGAGCTTGGTCCTGACGCGAAAGGCGTCAAGGTCGGCGACAAGATCATGGGCTCGGGTAGTGCTGCGTTCGCGGAATACACGCTGGCCGATCACGGCCGGCTGTTTCGCACGCCGTCAAACATAAATTTCGAAGATGCGGCCACCCTGCCCGTCGCGCTCACCACCATGCACAACGCGGTCGTGACCAACGGCACGCTGCAGGCTGGCCAGTCCGTCCTGATTCAGGGCGCGAGCTCCGGCGTCGGCCTGATGGCGATGCAGATCGCGAGACTCAAGGGCGCCAGCATCCTGATCGGGTCCTCGACCGACGCCATGCGTCGCGGCCGGCTGAAGGAATTCGGCGCTGATCTGGCGGTGGATTCCAGCGACCCTGGCTGGGTCGATCAGGTGCTGAAGGCGACCGGCGGCGAAGGCGTCGACCTGATCGTCGATCAGGTCTCAGGCAAGGTCGCGAGCGAGAATCTCGCGGCGACCAAAATCAAGGGCCGCATCGTCAACGTCGGCAGGCTTGGCGGCACCCACGCCGATTTCAACTTTGATCTGCATGCCGCGCGCCGCATCAGCTATATCGGCGTCACCTTCCGGACCCGGTCGATCGAGGAAATCCGCGACATCTTCAGCGAAGTCCGCAAGGACATCTGGCCGGCGGTGGAATCCCGCCAGCTGCGATTGCCGGTCGACAAGGTGTTTGCCTTCGACGAGATCGGCAAGGCGTTCGAGCACATGGAAGCCAACAGGCACCTCGGCAAGATCGTCGTGACGTTGTAGGCGATGGCAGGGATGATGATGCTAAAGCCAGTGCTCGACGGCGGGCGTTATTTCGAAGGACCACGCTGGCACTCTGGCCGGCTCTGGTTCGTCGATTGCATGGATCGGACGCTCCTGAGCATCGACGTGTCCGGCAAGCGCGAACAGCACGCGAAATTCGAGGATGATACACCCTGCGGCCTCGGCATCTTGCCGGATGGCAGGATCATCGTGTTGACGATGTTCCGCAAGCACCTGATGACCTGCGCGGACGGCCAGCTTTCGCTCTACGCCGACCTTTCAGAAATAGCGACAGGCACGATCGACGACATGATCGTCGACGGCTTGGGACGCGCCTATGTCGGTGATCTCGGCTTCGATTTGCCGCCGCCACCCGATCGGGGCCCGGTCGGCCGCATCATTCTGGTGACACCCGACGGCAAAACTCGCGTCGTCGCTGACGGACTGCGGTTTCCCAACGGCATCGCGGTTTCAGCCGACAATCGCCGGCTTGTCGCGGCCGAGATGGATGGCGAATGCCTGGCCGATTATGACATCGAGGCCGACGGCAGCTTGAACTTTCGTGGCCGATTTGGAACCATGAAATCCCCGGATGGCATTTGCCTCGATCGCGATGGGGCCGTGTGGGTCGCGTCCTTCGATGAAGATGCCTTCATTCGCGTAAGCCGCGATGGACGCGAGTTGCAACGGATCGAAGTGCCCGGCCGCCGCGCCATCGCCTGTGTTCTCGGCGGACTGAAGCGGCGAACACTGTTCTGCCTGAGCGCTGTGACGTCGCCCCAGGAGATGTGGCAACGCAAATCATCTGCCCGGATCGACGCAGTTGATCTTGAAGTTCCCGGTGCAGGTTATCCATGAGGGTGATCGGAGAACGATCGGGTTACAGTCGCTCGATCCCACACCACTCGGCCAGGAACAACGCCATGGTTTTCGTCACCGCACGAACCGAATCGAGATCGACCCGCTCATCGATACCATGAGGTCTTTCACAGATCGGCCCGTAAACGAGGCTAGGTGTGTTGCGATAAAGCCCGTAGAAGCGCGCATCTGTCGCCGCCGACGTAATCTCTTCCCGCAGCTCTTCGTTGAATACGGCCTTATGGCTGCTCGCTAGCACGGCTTCGGGAATCGCGGCATTTTCCAGCACATAGCCTTCAGCCATGTGCCCGTGATACTCGATGCGCGGTTGATGGTTGGACAGGAATGGATCGTGCAGCGAAGCCTCGTGCACGCGAGCCTCGATCTCGGCCTGAATATCCTTCAATTCAGCGCCGGGCAGTATACCGACCCGGATGTTCAGAACGGCTTTGGCGGGCACGCTTGAAGTCCATTCACCGCCCGAGATCTCGCCCAGATTGACGCGGATCGGGTGTGGATGATCCTTGTAGAGCGGATGATCCACTTTGCGCGCGTTCCACTCGTCTTCGAGTTGCTTGATATGCGGCCAAAGGCCCAGCGCCTTCTCGATCGCATTGGCACCGACATTGTTGAATCCGGCTGATGCATGCTGCGGGTCGCCCTCGACATGGACGCGAAACCAGATGAGGCCAACTTCCGCCCGCATCAGCTTTGGCTGCAACGGTTCCGGCACGAAAGCGCAGTCGGCGTTGTAGCCACGCTGCAGGCAGGCAAGCGTACCGTTGCCGGTGCATTCCTCTTCGACAACGGACTGGAAATGGATCGGGGCCGTGGGAGTGAAGCCCGCGGCGCGAACCGCGTCGAATGCGAACAGCGTCCCCGCAAGTCCGGATTTCATATCGCCTGCGCCGCGACCGTACATCCACTTTCCGTCGATGCGCGGCTCGAAGGGCGGCGTCGTCCAGCGATTCCAGTCCCCGGTAGGCACAACATCGATATGGCCGTTGAAGATCAGCGAGCGCCCATTGCGATGCGCCGGACGATACGTTCCGACGACATTGTAAGCATTTTCATACGTCGCGTCGACGACCGGCGCGAAGCCCGGCAGATCCTTGATGTCGTCGACTTTGACCTTCCAGTGATCCACCGACAGTCCGCGCTTGGCCATGGTATCAGCCATCAGATCCTGAACAGTGTGTTCGTGCCCGCGCACCGACGGGCAACGCACCATATCCTGCGTGAACCGGATCTGGGCCTCGAAGCCCGCGTCCACTGCGGCGATGATCGCCGCGGCGATGTCTTTATCCAGCATGATCGTTCCTTGTTTGAACAAGCAGAGTTTCTCGACGGAATTTTTCCTTGAAGGCCGGCACGAGCGTTGTCAGACCCTTCGGCAGAAACATCACGATCAGAAACGATCAGCCGCGTTCTTATCAGCCGCGTTCTTGGCTTCAAAAACTCGACCAACGCCACCGGCCACAATAGAGGCGCCCATGTCCATTGTCGATTGAGCTTTACGATCGTCACGAACGAACCCGCCTCGGGAATCGTGCGAATGCTACCTTTGCGGCCCCATCGAAGCCAAGCGCGTCAGTCGTCGCCAGCTGGTATCGCCGGTTGCGCTTAGGCGACCACCCAGAAGTATTGTATCGGCGCAATTTGGCGCGACGTAAACCGTTGACAGAGTCAGCTTCGGGATCATTTGCAGACATCAAGCCACGCAGCCCCGAGGTTTGCATTGCCCCCGAGGACGGACATCGCGCATTGCAGTCGGCATGTCCGTTTTCGTGCATTGGGCATTTTTAATCGGAACAATTCGCAGCAAAATCACTCCTGCGAGTGAGTAGCGACGTCTTTTATGTTGCATGATGGGCTGCTAAACCGCGCCCATGAGCCATCCCGAACACACCGCCAAATCCCGCGTCGCCGCGATTTCGATTCTGGCCAGCGCCGCCATGGCCGCGGCCAAATTCGTGGTCGGCATTGCCATCGGCAGTCTCGCATTGATCTCCGAAGCGCTGCACAGTTCGGTCGACATGGTCGCGACCGTCCTGACCTGGATGGTGGTGCGGGTTTCCGGCCGTCCTGCCGACGCGCAACATCATTATGGCCACGGCAAGATCGAAAGCCTCTCCGCGCTCGGCGTGATCGCGATGCTCTATGTGCTGGCGGGCGGCATCCTCGTCGAATCCTGGAGCCGCCTGCGCGAAGGCGCGCCGCCGCCGACGCTGTCGGCGATCCCGTTTGTCGTGCTGCTGATCGACATCGCCGTGAATTTCTGGCGGGCCCGGGCACTGCATCGCACGGCGCGTGACACCAAAAGCCAGGCGCTGGCCGCCGACGCACTGCATTTTGCATCCGACGTGCTTGGCTCGGTCGCCGTCATCATCGGGCTGGCGATGTCGGGATTGGGTTACGCCTGGGGTGACGCCGCCGCCGCCATCGCCGTGGCGGTGGTGATCTCACTCTTGGGCCTGCGGCTCGCGCGCTCCACCGTGGAAACCCTGCTCGACCGTGCGCCCGATGGCGTTTCGGAAACGGCCGCCGCCGCGATCAGGGCCGTACCCGGCGTCGTCGATGTCGAACGCTTAAGGGTGCGGATGGTCGGGCCGACCCATTTCATCGACGCCATCGTCCAGGTGCCGCGCACCTATCCGATCGACCGCGTCGATGAGATCAAGCGAAAGGCGCAGGATGCCGTCACCAAGGCGCTCGACGATGCCGACCTGACCTTCACCGCGGTGCCGGTCGCGCGCGACAATGAGAGCGTCCGGGAGCGCATCATGGTGATCGCCCGCAATTCCGGTCTCGCCGTTCACCACGTCACCGTGCACGATCTCGGCGGCAAGCTGACCGTCAGCATCGATCTCGAGGTTGACGGCGAGATGGAACTCACGGCCGCCCACGACATCGCCCAGCAGCTGGAGCGGAACATCCGCGACGAATTCGGCGAGGACGTCGAAGTCGACACTCATATCGAGCCGCTGGAGCCGGAATTACCGCTCGGGGTCGATGCGGCGCCCGACCGCGTCGAAACCATCAAGACCGCGCTGGCGCGCTTTGCGGCCGACAGCGCGATCCACGACATCCACAGCGTTCGCGTGCGCAATACCGACGCCGGTGAAATCGTGAACTTCCATTGCTACGCAGCACCCTCGATGAGCGTGATCGAGGTTCACGAGAACGTCGACGAGATCGAGCGCGCATTGCGGCGCGCCTTCCCCGCCGTGAAGCGCGTGATCAGCCACGCCGAGCCGCCGGACGCGCAGTAGGATCTGAAAACGCGGCAGCGTTCCCGTTTCGGACTCACCGTGCGCGCCTTTCGCGGTCGCGATTCTGCGTTGGACAAGATTTATTTTCATTAACGAATCGTTGACTCTCGACAGGCCGCGAAAACTGGATTCAAATCGCTGTGATTCGGAAGTGGCCGGGGGCTCTTTCGAACTGGGTGCAGAAGACTTTCCGAGGGGGCTAACGGTATGACGCGCGCACACGCGGCGAGCGCGTGCGTCCAATCCGATTCGATCAAGGGATTGGCGCAGTCGATCGCGAAACCGGCCTATCATCGGCTGTTGGTTGCGGAGCCCGCGCTTCGCCGCGCTGTGCCTACCCTGATCATCGCCTTCCTGATTACCATTTGTCTTGGCGCATTCGTGCAAGTGGTCGATCAGAGCCGGCAAAAGCGCACCTCCCTCAAGCGCGATCTGGCGGCTGTCGCCGACCTGCTGGCCGAGCGTCTCGACCACATCGCTTCGATCCGGCAGGATCGCGCCGCCACCATCGCGCGCCTGCAAAGCCAGCTGCCCGGTCTCATTCCGGCATGGGGGCTCGCCGCAGGCCGGCACGTCATCGTCACCGGCGCGGACCAGCGCGTTCTTGCCCGGATTCCGATTGAGGCCGTGCTTGGCGACACCGATCGCATTGTCGACGTCATCAGCGCGGCGCTGCCGCTGACCGCGCTGGGAGCGCAAGCCGCCGCCACCGACATCACCCTGCCCAGCGGCAACGGCGCGCTGGCCATTGCACGCGTCGTCAGGTCGCTGCCCGGCCAGGTCATCGTCATCCAGGAAGCGGTCGACTCGCTATGGCGGTCGGACGCGGCGTTGTCGGTGACGCTTTCCGCCACCACCGGCTTTGTCGTGCTGATCCTGGGCTTCGCGTTTCACTGGCAATCGACCCGCGCCCGCGAGGGCGATCTCATCAATGATGCGGTGCGCGGGCGGATCGATACCGCGCTCAATCGCGGCCGCTGCGGATTATGGGACTGGGACCTGTCACGCGGCCGAATCTTCTGGTCACAATCGATGTTCACCATGCTGGGCCTCGACACCCGCAACGACCTGCTGACGTTCGGCGAGGTCAACGCGCTGGTGAAATCCGACGACATCGATCTGTTCACGATCGCCGATCAGCTGATCTCCTCGAAAATCAAGCACATCGACCAGACCTTCCGCATGCAGCACGCCGACGGTCACTGGATCTGGCTGCGTGTCCGCTGTGAGCTCAGCCAGGCCGCCAGCGACGCCGGTCTGCATCTGATCGGCATCGCCGTCGACATCACCGAGCACAAGAGCCTCGCCGAGAAAACCGTGGAGGCCGACCTGCGGCTGCGCGACGCCATCGAGACCATTCCCGAAGCGTTCGTGCTGTGGGACGCGGAAGATCGCCTGGTGCTTTGCAATTCCCACTTCCAGCGCCTGCACAAGCTGCCGGATTCGGCGGTGACCCCGGGCACCTCCTATGAAACCGTGATCGAAGTCGGCAGCATGCCGGAGGTTCGCACCCGGTTACACGAAAGTGCGGCCCGCGCGCCCGGCGCGCGCACCTTCGAGGCCCAGCTCGACGACGGCAACTGGCTGCATATCAGCGAGCGGCGCACCAAGGACGGTGGCTACGTCTCGGTCGGGACCGACATCACCCGCATCAAGGAGCACGAGCACAAACTGGTCGACAACGACCTTCGGCTGCGCGCCACCGTGATGGATCTGAAACGTTCGCAGACCGCGCTGGAGCGTCAGGCCATCGAGCTCGCCGACCTCGCCGAAAAATACTCGGAAGAAAAGAATCGCGCCGAGGAAGCCAACCAGGCCAAATCCAAATTCCTCGCCAATATGAGCCACGAGCTGCGCACTCCGCTGAACGCCATCATCGGATTCTCCGAAATCATGGGAAGCGGGATGTTCGGCACGCTGGGGTCGGAGAAATACCAGGAATATTGCCACGACATCCTCACCAGCGGCCACTATCTGCTCGAAGTCATCAACGACATCCTGGACATGTCGAAGATCGAAGCGGG
>JAJYAH010000153.1 GCA_021779635.1 Pseudomonadota bacterium
TTTCGATAGCTTCTACGAAAGCGGTTTCGGGCGCCGGGCCAATAATCCAGTGAGCCAAGGTCGATGACCCGGGCCATGGATCTTGGCGTAGCGGATCACGGCGAGAGCGAAAGCCCAGCATTGTCTACGCGCGCGGGCCAATCACAGCTGGGACGCCCTCTGGGAGTAAGCGACAGTTTAGGACCAGCGGCCAGTAATAGTAACCTCGCGAGACGGCCTGGGCTGGCCGCACACCTCCTGATGAAGACGCTGCCACGGGTTACCGCCGAGATGGCAGTTGCATGTAATTGGCGGACTTCGCCTAAGGCAGCTACCTCACGCCGATTGATGTTCATCCGACGCATTAGCGCTAGTGGAGCAACACGATGCCCATCTCTCTTTCGCGGTCACTAAGCCAAATAGGAACAAGCGAACATTAGTTAAGCTGCCACGCGCGAGAACCAGTTCATTGATCGACGGCGCTGGGTCGCGCAGTCCCCCTAGCGACATTCAGTAACCGTCCGATTGATTCCGATTGATCCTGATTAATAATCTGAAGCAATGACGCGCATCAATCTGCGATGCGACGTTTTAACCAAAAATCGTAATAAGTGCTCGGCCGGGTGCACCAATCAAGAGAGATGAAGCATGACCCTCAAAAATTCTAAAAACGTGGTCACGAATGAGAGCCAAGAGCGCGAGATACGGCTGCGCTTCATGCGTATCGACGCCAGAACCGGCGAATTGTTGCGCGAATTGTGGAAGATCGTTGAGCCGGCGCTCCCGGAGATTCTCGAAGGCTTCTACAAACACGTTATCGGAGAATCGCAACTCGCTCGCATGATCGGCAACAATGCCCCCCGACTGAAGCGGCACAAGGATCGCATTGGGCGCGCCTTTTCAACGGCCGTTTCGATCATGACTATATGCAGGGCGTTCGCACCATTGGCCTCATCCATAACAAGATCGGGTTGGAACCGCGGTGGTACATCGGCGGTTACAATTTTGTTTTGAGTCGGATCGCGACCCTCGCTGTTCGGCGATACCGCTGGAAAGCTGACTATCTTTCGGAAATGCTCACCGCGGTGAATTGCGCAGTGATGCTGGACATGGACATCGCTATTTCGGTTTACCAGGAAGCGATGCTGGCGGACCGTCAAAGGCAGCAGGACAAGATCACGGCGGCGATTCAGGATTTCGATCGTCAAATAAAAACTGAGCTGGACACTGTCGGCAGCTCAGCGACAAATTTGCAGGTAGCGGCCAATGCCCTTGCCGCCAGTGCCGAAGAATCCAACCAACAATCGACCACCGTTGCAGCGGCCTCGGAAGAGGCATCGACCAATGTGCAGGCGGTGGCCTCGGCAACGGAGGAACTGACATCCTCGGTTCGAGAAATCGGTCGTCAAGTAAACGAATCCACCAGAATGACTGGCCTGGCCGTGGAGCAGGCCAACCGATCCGGTACCACTATTCAGGGTCTCGCCAAAGCGGCACAGCGGATTGGCGATGTCGTCGAACTGATCAACACCATTGCAGGCCAAACGAATCTGCTGGCTTTGAACGCCACAATCGAAGCTGCACGTGCCGGCGAAGCGGGCAGAGGTTTCGCAGTGGTCGCCTCTGAAGTGAAGGCGCTTGCTGAACAAACCGCCCGGGCAACTGGTGAAATCGGCCAGCAAGTCCTTGCTATTCAGGAAGCGACAAAGGAGTCCGTCGGCTCCATTCAGGAAATCGAAACGACCATCACTTCCGTAAATGAGTTCGCGACCGCGATCGCGGCGGCCGTCGAACAACAGGGAATGGCAACTGCTGAAATTGCCCGCAATGTTCAGGAGGCAGCGCGAGGCACGCACGAAGTTTCGAGCAACATCAGCGGCGTCAGTCAGACAGCGGCAGATACCGGCCAGACAGCGGCAAAGCTGCTATCCTCGGCAAATGACCTTTCGGAGCAATCCCGCACTCTCCGCACCCAAGTCGAGGGCTTCTTCGCTGAGATCCGGTCAGCATAGAATTTCCACGCAATACGCTCTTTCCCGGCTTCTGTGCTTTTCCTGTGACCAGCCTGAGGTCACCGCTAGGTTGTCTAGGACGATCGCATGGGCACTCTTCTTCATTTCCCTTCAATCTCACCTAGGCAGCACAGTCTGCATCTGGAAAGCCTGGCGCACGCAGTGTCAGATCTTGCTTGCCAGCTGGATTACTTCCACAAGGTTACAGAAGGCGCTCTTTCGGCGGCGCTTGCCAGGATCGAGATAGCGTTGGCGAATCTTAGTGAAATCGGACAGCTGCTGCCACCAGGAGAATTCAAGATGCGGCTCGCTCTCGATGTAGCCAGCCTTGCCACACAGCTCGATCGAGCTAAAGACAAGATAGTCGACCTTGCAACGCACGAATCTGGAAAGGCGCGCTAACGGGAAGAGCGGGATTGTCTGCGTGCCAGGCGAAGGCGTTATCGCATCTACGCAGGGCAATAAGCGAGCGCAGAACGTGCACGCCACGCGGGGCCTCGAAGCGAGCCGCCGTATGTTTAGCCATGGTGAGTGATGATTGTTAGTCGCCGTGGCAGTTAATAATTTCTGGTTCTGAATTGACGCAGGTTGTTGAGCGGCATCAATCGTCTTGTCTCGAAAGCGCTGGCACGAAGAAATTACGATGACCCGCAAGCGATTGAGCAAATAACGCTCACACTTCGCTAACTCAAATCCCTAACTCGCTATCCATTTTCAGGGTTGTATTCCACTCTGCGGAGAACGCGTCAAAATGCGAGAGCGGTACCTGCAAATCTGGAGCCACGATCGAGACGGGCGACCGAGTAACGGCATCCGCTTCGCCGATCCATCAATAAGCTGCTTGGTGACCGAAACCAAGAGCAGTCGCCGTGATCAGTTATTTCTGGCGCCTTCGGCTGGACAACGGGGGAGGCGAGTTGAAAAAGCCGACCCGTTCGCTCGTCAAGCATTGCGGCCGGGCATCTGCGCCGACCAATCTCGTTCAGAAGAGCTCGACCGAGCATCTGCGCTTGGCCCTAGCTCCGTGCGGCGTTGACAGCAGATGTCCATCCTTCCCGCTCTCCTGATCATCGCTATTTTCGTTTTGTTCGTTCGACGGATGTCGCATGAACGCAAGAGGTCTGAGCAGACGCTGACCACTGCGGTCAACAACATGAACCAAGGCCTGCTGCTTTTCGACTCTTCGGGACGGCTCGTAGTGTGTAATCAACGATACATTGAAATGTATCGGTTGTCGCCCGACGTGGTCAGGCCCGGCTGCAGCTTTCGTGATATAATCGCACATCGGAAAGAGACGGGATCGTTCAACGGAGACGTTGATGAGCATTGCGACGCTCTTTTGCGTGGGATTGCAGACGGACACATCGCGCGAGAGGTCGTCGAAACTGGTGATGGCCGTTCGATTCAGCTCTTGCGCCAGCCGCTCGCAAACGGTGGATGGGTGGTCACGCATGAGGACGTCAGTGAGCGCCGGCGATCCGAAGAACGGATCGTCTACCTTGCACATCACGATGTGTTGACAGGTCTGCCGAACAGAGCGCTATTCATTGAGCACCTCGATCAGGCGCTAAAGAAGGATAGCCAAGGTCGGCGGCTGGCGGTGCTTTATATCGACCTTGATGAATTCAAAAGCGTCAATGATTCTCTCGGACACTCGGTCGGAGACGAAATGCTCAAGGTCGCGGCAGCTCGATTGAGACGCTGTACGCAGCGAACGGATTTGGTAGCCAGATTGGGTGGCGATGAGTTTGCCATTGTGCAGACGGACCCGTCGGACATTGCAAGTTTTGTCGCGAGACTCTATGAATCCGTTCGGGAGCCGTACGAATGCTTGGGTCATCGGCTGACGATAGACGCAAGTATCGGCATCGCTTTGTCACCGAAGGACGGCACCAGCCTGGATCAACTGCTGAAAAACGCCGATTTGGCGATGTACAGCGCCAAGGCCGGCGGACGTCGAACATATCGTTTCTTCGATCCGGCGATGGAGGCAGGCGTCAAGGCCCGGCGCGCAATGGAACTAGACCTGCGTCGCGCCTTCTTGGACGGCGAGTTCGAAATATACTATCAACCGATAGTCCGGCTACGTGACAACAGGGTCAGCGGGTGCGAGGCGCTTCTGCGTTGGCGACATCCCGAGCGCGGCATGATCACCCCAACCGAGTTCATCCCGATAGCCGAAGATACTGGCCTCATTGTGGAACTTGGTGAATGGGCGCTCAAGAAGGCCTGCGCCGAGGCTGTGACTTGGCCAGCTGACATTAGAATTGCCGTTAATGTCTCACCTGTTCAGTTTCGAAATAAAGGATTGGCATTAAAGGTGGCGGGCGTTTTGGCGTCCACCGGACTCCTACCCGACAGACTGGAGTTGGAAATTACCGAGGCCGTCCTGCTTCGTGACGATGAGGCTCTCTCCATTTTGCAGCAATTGCGCGAACTTGGAGTGCGGATCGCATTGGACGATTTCGGTACCGGCTATTCTTCGCTAAGCTATCTGCAACGTTTCCCGTTTGATAAGATCAAGATCGATCGTTGTTTCACAAAGACTCTTGGGAAGCACGCCGGATCATCTTCCATCATTCGGGCGGTCGTGGACATCGCTGCGGCAAACAATATGACGACGACGGCTGAGGGCGTCGAAACTGAGCAGCAGCAGATGTCGTTGCGTCGGCTCGGTTGCGCTGAGATGCAGGGCTATTTGTTTAGTCCCGCACGACCTCTTGACGAAATCGCTCAACTTCTCCGCCGTCACGACGGTCGAGAAAGCCTTGATCAACAGCTTCTTAAAGACGCTATATCGGGATAGCGCCGCGCCCATGTTCTCGCAGCAAGTGAGAGAATCCATTTCCACACTGGGGCGGCTGTTGAGGAGCATTTGGGCTGGGACCTCAGACCGCAAGCTTCCAAGGCTCCGTTCAAAGACCGCGCCAACGGCGATCGGCCGCCGGACGGCTCAGTTCTCTTCCGTACCTCCTCGCATAGTGGTGGCCTCAAGGTCGAGCACGACGTCAAGCAGCCCGGAGGTGTTGAGAATTCGGCAAGTGCGGGCCAAAAGGATGCACAAGGACCTTGCCGTCCGTCTTTCGGATCATTTGCGAGTCTAGGCGGCGCCACTATCGGCCTCCACGATTGCAAGCTCACATCAACTACATCAAAGCCGGGCCTATATGCCGCCGAGATCGAGATGGATCATGCGCCGGCGCTCGAGCACGGTTTGGAAAGTCGTGATTTTCTGTTGCCTGTTGAATAGAAGTTTTAATCTGGGCGAGTTCTACGGAAGCTAAGGCGAGCGATACTGCTCGTATTCCTCGTTTGCGCCCCTCCGGTATGGCTTGGCTATTTTCGCCTGAAGCTCGGCGAGGTCAATGAATTCATCAGCTTGCCGACGCAATTCATCGGAAATCATTGGCGGCTTGTGAGCCATCGTTGAAACTACGATTACCCTGACGCGCCTTTGCATTGTCTCGACCAGTGATCGGAAGTCAGAGCCCCCGTAAAGAGCACCACTTAGTCGATGTGTTTTGCCAAATCCAGGGCACTCACGGCAATCTCGATGTCCATGCTCCCTTTGAACTTACGATTTCCCTTGGCGTCGATGAATTCCTTTGCCGGCTTGGTTATGACGGTGTAACCGTTATACTCCAGCAAGTCCGTTAGTGGCCTTACGGGCAAGTACTGCTGATCCTCAAAGATGGCTGCGAAATAGAACGCCCGCAGCAGCGTCCCGCGGCCCCGGAATTCAAGAAGCAATCGCCTGTAATCGATCTCAAAGCCAAGCGCCTTTGCGGTCGAATGGAGATTGGCGCCCTCAATGAAAATTGCGAGTTTGATTTGTTCGACTCTCATTCCAAGCCTATTGCGTTCGAGCCTCCCGTCCAGGAATACGGCATGAGTAAAAACAGCGCTCGAACGCTTTGACATTATACCCGGGAAGCCACAGAAGCATTGGGCGGCTTCTGTTAAGCGAGTGTCAAATAACTCTGATCGGCTGACACAACCAAAACGCGCCGGAATTCTTTCATAGGGATGCCATCCTCTCCAACTCCGGATAATCGAAGATCTCGAGCGTACCTCCAGACAACATAAGGACAGCGCGTGTGCGAAAATCGCTGAGCACGCGGTTGACATGAACAGGCGTCAAACCAACGGCGTCGGCGATATGTTGTTGTCGAAGGGGGAAAGGATAGCGCCCTGCGCGGATCACCTGGCTCGTGGCTATCCGTTCGATTAGATGCATAAAAAGATAAGCGATCTTTTCTTCTGCGGAACGTCGCCCTAATACGACCGCGAGACGGGCGTTGTCTTGCGCATCGGATACGCAAGATCGCGCAATCTCTGATTGAAGCTCGCGGTCGCTGAAACACGTTTCGTGGATCGCGGCTCGTGAAAAGCCATATAGTTGCACGCTCGTCAGTGATTTCACTGAAAAGTGGGCAGCCTCTTCGAAGATGGAGATCGGAGAGAGAGGGTCGCCAGGCATTAGGAATTTCAGTATTTGTCTGGTGCCATCGGAGAGTTGAATGTATCGGAATGCCCATCCGGCGCATATTACGAAGACGCGGTCTAATGAGCCGCCTTGAACAATTATCTGTTTTCCGGGACTAAACGCGAGGAATTTCTGCTCGCCTGCGCTTATCTCCGTTTCGAGCGAAGGCGACCGAAAGGCTGCGGCGCAAAAACCGGTTTCGCGGTGCGGACAGGTTACGCAAGTCGACAACTCAGTGTCTCCCCCAGGGGCACAGCTAAGTCTATCACCTCGCGCACCAAGCTTCTCTGTGGAATTCCAGTGCAAGTTCAAGCGAAGCTGGCTGTTATTGCTCTCAATTAGACCATCGGTAGCACTACGAGCATGCTCCGACCGCAAAAAACGCTATCCATTTTCGGAAAATCGCAAGTCGATCCTTAGAAGTCGATGCGGGCCTCCTCATAGGAGAACCTTGCAGCATTTCGCGTCCTGCTAGATCACACCAAAAACTCCTCCCCGGCGTCCGCCAATAAGGAATGCGTGAGGTACAACCCAATAGCACAGAGGTGAGATCGACCAGCAGGCACTTCCCGTGCCACTGGAAATCGGCCGCCACGATGATCAATTGGATCGGACTAGCGTCGCGCCAAGCTCTCTGACGGGAATTCGCCGAACTGCGTGTAATACAACCTGGAAAAGCGGCCCAAATGCCAAAAACCGTGATCGAGCGCGATCGTCTTCACTAGATCATGAGGGGACGCCCGCAACAGCGCGTTGCGCACGGACCATAGTCGGTGGAGCAGAGAATACCTCTTCAAGCTCATTCCCAAGACCGACAGGAAGGCATTGTCCAGCGTTCTAATGCTGACACCGCAGGCTCTCGCAATGTCCATGGTGGAATTAACGCCTAAACCGCTCTCCTTTAGATACCCTTCCGCTCGTCTGCAAATTGAAAGGTAGCGGCCAATAGCAAGGCGATCGGTCGGGGAATCCGCGGACACCAGTGCATGATCAAGGCCGCCGATTATGCTCTCGCTCAACCCTTTCAATACATTTGGATGAGAAAGTAGGGAGGGATCGTTCAGAGCTATTGCAACGAGGTCACGTACGGCCGAACGAACGGACGAGCTGTCGTCGGATCGGAGGCGAACCAGGTTATTCGCAGGCGAGGGCTCTCGCCATTCATGGCCGGAGAACGCGTCTGGCACGAACAGCCAGCAATGGGATAGACGCGATGCCTGGATTCCGCGGTAATCGATCCCATTTTTCCAAAGCGCCCAAAGATCGCAATCTGCGGACGTGCCATTTATCTTGTGCAGACGATTATCTTCAAAGTGAAATGCAGCTACCCCTTCTTCACTAGCCGACATTGCACCCTCAAAAACCATCGGCGGTCGTGTCACGAGAACTAGTCGTCCCCCAGCCAAGGTTATCTCGAATTTGCTGAAGCGATGGTCCTCCGTTGTGGGCAGGTAACGAGCATCGAATCCGTTCAGCGACGCCGTGAAGTTGGCCGGCTCTTCCGATTTTATCGTGTTAATGCCGGGTGAGATCATGTCCGTGATCAATTTATATGTAACAGTCGGCATTCTAAGGAGCAAAAGTCGGGAGAACCATAAGTTCCGTGCTTCAGACCGGCGGAGGCCTGTGCCGCGAGGGAAGGTCTTTCCGAAGTTTGTAATGCGATATTGATCGCTCGATGGAGTTGATCGGCGGCGTGGATTCCGCGATCCTGGTCCATGGCTTGCGTATAGCAAGCGATTCGACAATGGTCTGAAGTACCAACGGCGCAAATCAAGCAGCTGGCAGCGGCGGCGAATCGCTTCCTTGCGGCGTGCCTTAGGGTGTCGGCGATTCGCTTTAGGCGGTTCACACGGCGACCATGATCAGGAGAGGCCGAGCGCCCCCCGCAGGATTAAAAAGCTAGAGCAGCAGGTTCGGTCGACAAGGATGGCAGCGCCACGGCCAATGACGGGGTCGTGGCTGGCTGTTCGGCGCTGAAGGTCCCAGAGACCAACTTCTCCTGAATCCATTGCCACAAGCTGCGAATTTCTTCGGCCGATTTGCCGTTCGGCGCGAACTCGCTGACGGAAAGGCCGGCGCTCAATGCGTCCTGATGGTCGTTACGCATGACCACGAAAGGTCGGGCAAGTACGTCCGCAAGGTCGGAAGACGCGTCATCGGCAAGCGACTCCGCGGCGTCGTCAATGCGCTGCCCTCGGGGAGGTGTCTGATTGAGAATGAACGCGAATCGCTTCTTCCAGCTACGCACAAGGCTCAAGGTCGATATCGTCGCCTCGACGTCAGCGGTGCTTGGCCGCACGGGGATGAGGCATAAGTTCGCGTGACGAATCGCGGCGGTCCTGACGGCACTGACTCCACCCGCGGTATCGATGATTGTCAGCGACACGCCAGAGAGTTCGAGTTGCTTGAGGCGAGGTTCGATCTCCTGGATGCTGAAAATGGTTTCGACCAACGGTTCTGGATTGCCGCGACGTTTTCTCCAGTTGGAAAGCGTCCCCTGCGGATCGGTCTCGATCAGTCTGACGCGATAGCCCGCGTGCATGGCTGCGAGCGCGAGGCCGATCGAAAGGGTGCTCTTCCCACTACCGCCTTTCTGAGTCGCAAGTACGACTGTGTGCATTGGCAAGAATCCTTTGTTCCTCTGGTTCTGGGCATTCGGGGCAACACGCAACGGCAGCTCGGCGGCTCTTCACGTGCAAGAGCGGCGTACCGAGAAAATCTGTATGGATTCTCGGTTAACGACGGAGTGTTGTGACTTGATGTGGGTTGTTGATGCAGGTTAAGCGAGTAGAATGGGCTAGTTCAATCCGAACGCTGCGCTGGCCTCGCAGCGGACATCTCCCGATATACCGTCCGAAATATGAAAGTATCTCTCGCCGGCGCAGGGGGCGGGATGGCGAGTTGCCAACTTCCAGGGTGCGAGGGAGCAAGTTAAAAAAAGCCCTAGACCAGACCGCGCTCAAGCTTCGCCCTCGCCAGGGCGGGAAATCTTCGTGTCCGCTGCAAGCTCGCTTTGGTCTTCCTCAGCGCCGTTGGGCGACGCCTGGTTCATCCCTGGGCAACGCTAGTCGACAAGAACGGAAGTATAGGATGAGACCGCCAGTGCCATGTCCAAAGCGATATATTTGTGGAGGGTCGCGATCAGCCGTGCTTTCACTGGTAACGGCAAAGATGCATTTATTATTTCCATCGAGAAGTTGGAGCCGATTTTCATGTATCCGGCCACATACCATCTTACGTCCAGTCCGATCTCTCGATGTTTTATGCCGATTAGTGAAGCTCTGTTGAAATAGGCATTGTCAAACCTGCTCTTAAAGAGGGTTTCCCAATGCTCCTTTTGCTTTTCTTTTAGATGATCGATCGCCTTCGCGCTTAACCTGGGATCGAAGCCGGCCTGCAAAAAATCAGCATAGAAGCTTTCGACTATCTCTGGCGCACGATGCTGAACAAGCGACCAAACCAGCGCCGCGTGGCAACGAGACACTCTATCAATCGCGAGAAGGGGGAGAATGTCTTCCATAATCGCAAATCTCGGGCGGATGCATATTCTTGCAACACGCTAGAAACTACAGGCCGGGCGTTAACAGGCGTCATCACCGAATTGATTTAAATCGCTTTGGCCTTCCCGCCCAACCCGCAGCAATGGCCCGGTTGGAGCGACCCGAAGAAAAACGGCAAGCATTTGGCTTGCGAGCTAACCTGGATTAATGCCGAAGAGGGATCGATTAAGTTCTCGTCGCGTACAGAAATCGAGCTGAATGCAAGTAAAAATGATGCTCGGGGGGATCGGTGAACTATAGTTGGCCTAGTGACGTAGGCATCCTTGACCTATTGCATTCAAGTGGACATTCGGTGGAAGCCTCGCGCGAGCGTCGCAGGCTGCTGTTTTCCCGAGTGCGTCTGGCCGCAGGGCTATTGGCGGCTCTCACCCTGGCATGGGTTGCTGTTGATGCATTTACCCTGAAATGGCCTCTCTGGGGTATCCTGGCCATCGAGCGCATCTGCGCCGCTGCCGCTTTCGTTTTCCTCACGCTCCGCCGCTATCAGGGACTCTCGGATGCAGCTGCTGTCGGCGCCCTCTTCCTTCTTCCGATTGTTTTCCTGCTCGCGGCGGAGCTGGCTTTTCAAGGCTTTCCATTCCTGAACGAGTCGATATTCGTATCAACCGCCTATTCCTATGCACCCTTCTTGCTGGCTGCAGGCCTGAGCGTATTTCCGTTGACCGCAGCCGAAAGTGCTCTTGTGAGCCTTCCTATTCTCGGCATAGCAGCAACGTCTTTGTTCTCGATGCCCGAATTGTTTGTATCCGCGCCCGGGACCCTCTTTCGATTGATTCTGATAATTGGGATCGCCGCAATTGCCGGAATGGGGCAGCTACGGCTGCTGATAGCTTTGACGGAGCAATCGATTCGCGACCGCCTGACGGGTGCCTTAACTCGACGCGCCGGTGAAGAGCGGATCAAATCGAGCTTTCGCCGTGCGCTGCAGGCGCGACAGCCGCTGTCCGCTCTCTTTATCGACCTCGACAAATTCAAGTCGATCAACGACCGGTTCGGCCATGACGTTGGCGATTCTGTCCTGCGGTCTGCGGCACAATCGATTTCCCGGTGTCTGGAGCATTCCGGTGTTCTAATAAGATGGGGCGGCGAGGAATTCGTTGTTCTCCTTCCAAGTGCTGACTTAATGGCTGCTCGGAGAAGTGTCGAGCGTATTGGAAAACAAGGAATCGGACGAACGCCCGACGGTTCGAGTGTGACCGCAAGCATTGGGATCGCAGAGTGCCTCGCCGACGAGCCTCCTGATGCGGCCGCCCTGGTTCAATTGTCTGACCAGCGGATGTATGCCGCGAAAGCGGCCGGTCGGAACTGTTACATGGCTGGTGCTGAGCAGCCGATGCGGTTCACGGGAGAAAATGATTTGGCGGCCGCGGCTTTGGTTGTCTCGGCGCCTGCCCCCGCGGCGCGGCGAACGATGACGCCCGCTGTGACGCC
>JAJYAH010000933.1 GCA_021779635.1 Pseudomonadota bacterium
CACCGCTACCGCCAATGCAGGTTCGTCCAGGAGATTTCACCTTGACCATCAGGACAACGCGGACCACGGTTTCGTTCAGACGTCTATTCGCCCTTGCGATTTCTGCCCCGCAGGGGCCGATGCAGTCCTTCTCAGTCAGCCAAACGGAGCTGGACGCCGCCGCTCATCAGGGTCCGGAAACAGACGATCGTGCTTCACTGAGCGCATGTGAGCGGCAGGGCGAGCTATTGCCGCGTTCGTTTGTTGACGGCTTCGAAGACTTCGTGAGGGAGCCCGGGCTTTCTCATCGATCGGAGGGATATCGTTGACCCTGCAATTTCCGAATCACAGTCGAAGTTATGACCGGACCCGCCGGGCGGTACGTTTCTGGGGATATGATACCGCGATTGAATATTCCTTCTTTGTCACCGTCGACGCTCTTGAGCGGGTAGAGCCTCATCTCAGGCGTGACGAGGAAGGCTTTCTCGGTGCGTTCGATGCGCATCGTGATCTGATTTGCCAGACGGCTGCGGAGGTGCATTCGCGAGAGCGAAAGAGCCGCTACGACTTGGTCGGCACGGACTTCAGATAGGCCAGGACGACAGAAAATTCCCTAACACGCGGGGTTCTCGGCCTGCTAAGCTGAGGGCCCTCTTCAGCCTTTTGAGACCTTGATGTCAAAAACGGCGAAAAGCCTATTTGATCCAAAACTCTTTCTCGCCAAGGTCGGCGAGGGCAAAACCATATTGAAATTCGACAAGAGCCAGGTCGTGTTTTCGCAAGGGGACGCCGCAGACACGGTTTTCTACATTCAAAAGGGACGGATCAAGGTTCTCGTTGTCTCCGAACAGGGCAAGGAAGCGGTGGTCGGAATCCTGGAAGCCGGACAGTTCTTTGGCGAAGGATGTCTCAACGGCCATCCCTTGCGGATATCAACAACTGTGGCGATGGAAGAATGCCTGATCACGTCAATCACGAAAGGTGCGATGCTGACGGCGCTAAAAAAGGAGCCAAGGTTTTCCGAGTTATTCATGGCGTATCTTCTCAGTCGGAACAGCCGCATCGAAGAAGATCTGATCGACCAGTTATTCAATTCCAGCGAGAAGCGGCTGGCGCGACTTCTCCTGCTTCTGGCAAATTTCGGGAAGGATGACGAGCCTCAACCCATCGTGGCGAAGATTAGCCAGGAGACACTCGCGGAGATGATCGGGACCACCCGCTCTCGTGTCAGCTTCTTCATGAACAAATTTCGCAAGCTCGGCTTCATCACCTATAACGGCAAGATCGAGGTTCATAGTTCGCTCTTGAACGCGGTCTTGTACGACAAGCCTGAGATAGTGAGGGACGACTGAAGCGGCTGCCGCACAAGGATCGAAAGGCTTTTGTGCTGTCTGCAGGGTGGAACCAAGTAACCGGTTGCCGCGCCGCCGCGGTCACGAGTTGCCCGTCCCGAACATTGTGAAAGACTCTATTGCAGCGGGGACCGCGTCTTGGTCGCAGCATCGTAGATCAGGACTGCAGCATCGGAAACCTGCCGAACAGCTCAGCGCCGGCTTCCTGAGCGGCCATTGCGCTATCGTAATGGGTCTTGAAGTGGCCGTCGACCACCAGCGTAAAGCCGTCGGCCGGCGCCACATCAGCTCTTTGAACCTTTCTCGGCTCAAGCTCGTCGGTTAGTGTAATCGTCTTCTTCATTGGGCGCCTGGTATTGTATCGGGTGGTGATGATGTCGGTGATCAACGACTACCGGCTCGTTCTACGCGGGTGCGATGCCAGCGGCTCGAGCATGATGCCTCTGTTGCAACGGGACGGCTCACTTGATATTCCGCCATCCGCGTGGCGCGGTTATCTGGTCGTAACAGGGACATTTGCCTCTTCCTTAGCCAGCAACCTCAAGAGCAACTGCCGTCGGGCGTCGTCTTTGGCCAGAGCGAGTTGCCGTTTGAAGATTTTCAGAGTTTCGCAGCGCATAAATTCTTCCATGGGGTCCTCGCTTCAGGGGTCTATGAGGCGGGAGCGTTTTGGCAGGCTCAGGTCACCAATGGATGGCGATAAGATGCAGTGACACCATGCACATCATGCGCGTTAATTTTCGGACCTGCTGGTCAATTTTGCTCACTTCAACGACATCCTCGATCTTTCGTCCCGCCTCGATCAGTGATGGCCTTTTTCAGGTGATCCTTTGAATTTCTTTTTGGTGTCGTTGCGATACGTCAAGGTCGTTGCTTATGAAATGCGGGCGGCAAAGGCTCGCGCACCAGTTCGCTCAGATCTAAGGTCTCGCCACTTTCCGTAATGTCCGAGAACAGAATCTCGACAAAGGGATGTTGGCGGTTGAACGCGGCGCCCCGGTGATATTTCGCGCTCACAATCCGCTGGATCGCTGCAAAGTTAAGCTTGCCAAGCACATTGTATTGATCGCGGAACAGGCTTTGTCTTCCTCCACGGTGCTCGACCGAGTCGGCCCATACGTCCAGCACCTTGCGGCTTATGAACGCCTCGACCGTTTGAGAGCCATCCTGGGCGTAAAATCGTAGCCCGTCCATGTTATGGGGTCCATCATCGACTCTGGATTGCATGAGCGACATCGAGTTTCTCCTCTTGCGGGCGTCAAATGGTTTTGGACGGCCCCTCGTGAACTGCACCTCCCTCATTGTCCCACCGCGACAAAGCCGCGGTGGCCAACGTTGCCCACCGCGACAAAGCCGCGGTGGCCAACGTTGCATCGCGA
>JAJYAH010000934.1 GCA_021779635.1 Pseudomonadota bacterium
GCTGACGCGAGGCAAAGTCCTGGGATACGACCTCGAACGATTGGCGTTTAGGTTTTCGATGCTTAACGACGGCGAAACGGTTGAATGTCAGATCAGTGACGCCGCGATGGACGAACTTGCCGGCGTCAAGGGCACCTTGAGTACCGCCAGGCAAGCGCAATTCCTGGCCCATCGAGATGCTATCGAGCAAATCGCGTCCGACTTATTCGACGCCCCTCCCTCGATCAAAAGCGCCGCAGTGCGGATATTCACCAAGCACATACCGAACAAATAGCAAAGCAGGTTCAGCCAGCACTTGATCTGCTTTCAAGCAGCCACTAAGCGCGTAATCAAGCAACGACGCGGGTAGTCTCTTCGTCTGCTTGATGAGCGCGGTGACTATCGCCTTAGAGCGCAATCGTTCGCGGCTCGTGAAACGAAGTTCTTCTCAGGTCCGCCACCATCCGGCGGCCTGACGCACTCGCGTCGGTTGCGGCTTATCGGTTGCGAGGACTGGCCTCAGCGAGAGGCTTGGCTTTTCGATCAGACGCCAGCTCAAATACGCGAGCGCCGCGGTAGAAAACGTGGTCAGGATCACGACAGACAACGGCGTGATGCCAGGTATAAATTTGATCAGCAAACTCTGGATTGGCCACGCGTAGAGATATGTTCCGTAAGAGAGATCGGTCTCGTTGTTGATGCAGTTCAACCTTGGTGTGCCCTTAAGGAACGCGAACCAAAATATCAAATAACCCCCAAGTCCAGAGCGAGAGAACGTAGCCCGGTGAAAAAGGTAATCATTATTCTTGACGTGCTTGCTAATACCTTTCATGCCAACGGAGAACTTGACCTTGATCCAGGCGGGATCCTTCAAAATGGCTGCTGTAAGGCCGTTCCTGAAGAAGTCAAAGGATTTGCAATATACGGTTCCTGGCAAAGCCAGACGGCTTATCCAAATAATAAAGGCAATAAAGGATCACCGCAGACAATATGAATGCTGCACACGTCAGCACCTGCGTCAGATGTTTCTCTTAGGGGGATCATAAAAATTGCAAATTGTTTGGACCAATCCAACGTGAGGCGTTCTACGGCTTTGGGGCGTAGACGATAAATTCGTTTTCGATCGGAAGGAGGACGAATGAACAGCTTGGTCAAAAAGGTGTTGCGGGCGTGCCGCAAACTGTCTTTGCTCGTGGAAACCCGGTTTGATAGAAATTTCCTCGCGGCAGATGTTCCGATGTCTCGAATTGCCAGTCATGCGAAATGGCAGGCCTACCTCTATGAGATCGGCAATCAGCCCGGCATGAAAATTCTGGAAGTCGGAAGCCGCGAAGTGACGGGGAAATCCGCCGCAAGAAGGGCATTTGATAAGGCAACCTACGTTGGCTTTGACTACTACCCCGGAAACAATGTGGATGTCGTGGGAGACGCTCACAGGCTTTCGTCGTACTTCTCACCTGACGAAAAGTTCGACATCGTATATTCAAGCGCGTGCTTTGAACATTTCGCGATGCCCTGGGTTGTGGCTACCGAAATCGCGAAGGTTCTGAAAGTCGGGGGAGTCGTTTTTGTCGAAACGCATTTTTCCTATTCGTCGCACGAGCGCCCGTGGCATTTTTTCCAGTTCAGCGACATGGCGCTCCGGGTGTTGTTTTCGGGTGAGCTCGGGTTTGAGTGCATCGAGGCCGGCGTGTCGAACCCGCTCGTGGGCCGCTTCTCCTCGCTAGCGGACGCTTATCTAAGAAACCAACCAGTTGCAGGATTGTATTGCCACAGCGAGTTCCTCGGCAAAAAGGTGCGCGAGGTGGCGAATTTCGACTGGAGCGCTGTCGATTTGCCCGAGGTTGTCGGAGGTACGGAGTATCCAGAGCCTGAAGCGCAGTAAGCCAAACAAGTTCATTCAGATAATCGCCACCTTGCGGAACAAAAATCGCGTATTCCTCCGGAAATGGCGGCTTAAGCATCGTGCCGTTGCCGACAGCCTCGAGGAAGCCGGCGACCGCTTGTTCACCTTCGCGCGCCTGCCGCCGAGCCAATGGCGCAGTCTACGCATGACCAAATGCGATCGAGCGGTTGCACGAGGGAGTTCAAGCGGCGGATCAAAACCCAAACCGTGCTGCCGTCGGCCGACACCGCTGCGATGATGTTCTGGGCGCTGCTCGCCTCGGGGTTGGCAGACCCTCGCCACAAAGCCCATTGATCAGCCAATTGACCTTGCCGCCTGAAACGATAACTTCATGTCACCCGGGATACGCCATACCGAATTCCAACCGCACCACCATGTGCCGGAAATCATCCGTCAGGAGTTCGGCGTGGCGTCCGGCTGCGTCGCTGCCGTCCCCCCTCTTCGTTCAGCAAGACGGTAAGGCCCAAAGGTCGGTCTCCGGGCCTTACCCTTCGCTTATCAAAATGGGCGAAGATAGTTCCCGTCACCCCTATAACCGCCGCTGGCGGGATCGGTGTCGAAGTTGTCGCCGTTATAGCTGCTCCCTTTCTGAGGCGGCCCATCGATGGTCTGTCTCACGCGGACTCCGCCGCCGCCGCCGCTGACTTGCTCCAGTACCGCAAGAGCTATTTCCTTTGGCTCATTTCTCATGTCGCCTTCTCCATAGCTAGGAGCCTGTCCGCATAGTCGCTGTTCAATTCTGAGCGAGTCTGATTCAACCTTGGGCTATGAGCAAGTATTTTCGCCCCTGGAATATCGATCAGACACTGCTCCTGCCGCC
>JAJYAH010000935.1 GCA_021779635.1 Pseudomonadota bacterium
AACCACCCTAGCTTCCCTTGAAGCGAGCCCTGCGCCGTCCAAGGAATGCCGCGACGCCTTCCTTGTGATCCTCGGTCAGGCTCGCCAGCGCGAACTGATCGACGTCCATATGGCTGGCGAGGTCGTCGAGCGCATGCGCCAGACGATTGACGGTCAGCTTGGTCATGGCGACCGACAGCGGGGGCTGGGCGGCGACTTTGGCGGCGAGGGTCATCGCGGCCTCGAAAGCTTTGCCGGGATCGGCCACCTCCTCCACCAGACCCCATTCATAGGCTTCAGCGGCGCTGATGCGCTGGTCGGCCAGGATCACGGCCTGCTTGGTGCGCGCCGGTCCCATCAGATGCAGCATGCGGGGAATGCTTTGCCAGCTCATGTTCATCCCAAGGCCGATTTCGGGCACGCGGATATGGGCGTCGCGGGCCATGACGCGAAAGTCCAGTGCCACCGCCAGCGCAATGCCGCCGCCAATACAGAAGCCTTCGATGGCGCCGATGGTAATTTGTTCCATTTCCTGCCATGCGCGAGTCAGCCGCGGTCCCAGTTTCAGATGCCGGCGCAGCGCACCGATATCCATCGTGCTGCGTGACCGTCCTTCGGCATCCTTTAGGTCGAAGCCGGCGCTGAATGATTTGGCGCCGCCGGTGAGCACCACGACCGAGGTGTCGCCGTCGTCCTCGAAACTGCGCGCCGCGTCGGTGAGCTGACGCAGCGCTTCCGGCGAAAGCGCATTGATGCCGTCGCCACGGTCGAAGCGCACCATGGCGATGCGGCGGTCCGGGCCGAGGCCCTTTTCGATGGTCACAAATTCGGTCAACGCGATCTCTCCCTGGCGGTGCCCTCAGCCAAAATGCTAGCAGCTCCTGCGCCTCGACATCGACAGAATATTGCGGCTATCCTCGACCCCATGACCGATCATGATCACGAGCATCATCACCACGACCACGACTATTCGGAACTGTCCGAGACCGAGCTGCGCGTCCGCGCGCTCGAGACCATCCTGACCGAAAAAGGCTATGTCGATCCCGCCGCACTCGACGCCATTATCCAGGCCTACGAGACGAAAATCGGCCCCCATAACGGGGCGCAGGTGGTTGCCAAAGCCTGGTCCGATCCTGCTTTCAAGCGCGCCTTGCTGGACGACGCCACCAGAGCCGTGAGCACACTTGGCCATGTCAGCCGGGTCGGCGATCATCTCGTCGCTGTCGAGAACACGCCGCAGCGCCACAACATGGTCGTGTGTACGCTGTGCTCCTGCTATCCTTGGGAAATGCTGGGGCTACCGCCGGTCTGGTACAAGGCCGCGCCCTACCGTTCCCGCGCCGTCAAAGACCCGCGTGGCGTGCTCGCCGACTTCGGCGTCAGCCTGCCGAGAGAAACCGAAATCCGGGTGTGGGATTCGACCGCCGAGACCCGCTTCCTGGTGTTGCCGATGCGTCCGGAAGGCACCGACGGCTGGAGCGAGCAGCAGCTCGCCGGGCTCGTGACGCGCGACTCGATGATCGGCACGGGTTTCCCAAATACGCCGGGCGCGCCATCGTGAACGGCGTGCATGACATGGGCGGCATGGACGGTTTCGGCAAGGTCGAACCGGAACCGAACGAGCCGATGTTTCACGCCGAATGGGAAGCGCGCGTGCTGGCGATGGTGCGCGCGATGGGGGCGGCCGGCGCGTTCAACATCGATACCTCCCGCTTCTATCGGGAGACGCTGCCGCCCGATGTCTATCTCTGTAGTTCATATTACAGGAAGTGGCTGCTCGGGCTCGAACATCTCTTGATCGACAAGGGCTACATCGCGGCCGCCGAAGTCGCTTCCGGCCATGCGGTGGAACCGGCAAAGCTACTCAAGCATGGCAAGTTCACGTCCGCTGATGTCGAGCGGATCATGGTTCGCGGCAAATTCGGACGCCCCGCGCCCGCACCGGCGAAGTTCAAGTCAGGCGATCACGTGCTTGCCAAGAACATTCATCCGGTAACGCACACCAGGCTACCCCGCTACGCACGCGGCCATGTCGGCGTGGTCGAGCGTGACCATGGCTGTCAGGTTTTTCCGGATTCGGCCGCGATGGAATCCGGTGAGAACCCGCAATGGCTCTACACCGTGGTGTTCGATGCGGCCGAGCTATGGGGGCCGGACGCCGATCCGACGTTGAAGATATCCATCGATGCGTTTGAGCCGTATCTGGAGCCGGCGTGATGGACGCGACTGCTGCGCAGGCGACCAGCGCCCTGCCCGGAATCCCGCGCGATGACGGCGGGCCGGTGTTTCGCGAACCGTGGGAAGCGCAAGCCTTTGCGATGGCGCTAGCCTTGCATGGGCGCGGGCTGTTCACCTGGAATGAATGGGCGGTTGCGCTTGCGGAAGAAATCAGGCGCGCGCAGCAAGGCGGCGATCCCGACACCGGCGAAACCTATTACCGGCATTGGCTCGCGACGCTGGAACGACTGATCGCCGAAAAGGGCGTCACAACGTCCGATACCCTGCTCCGCTATCGCAATGCCTGGGACCATGCCGCGGACCGCACGCCGCATGGTTCGCCGATCGAACTGAAGGCCGAAGACTTCGCGCACCAGGGTCGGTCAAAATGATGGGTCAACGTCCCCGGTTGGGGGCGAATGGAGGCGCTAAAATCGGCATTCCCAAAGTCCGGACTCGTCTTCCGTAAAACCGTTATCGCGGTAGAGATTTCGTACCGGAATGTTGC
>JAJYAH010000154.1 GCA_021779635.1 Pseudomonadota bacterium
ACCTCGTCGACGGGACGACACGCGATGATGGCGTGATGTTGTTCTTCGACCTGATCGGCATCCCCGCCTCGATCTATTTCTTGTGGGTCGTCAAGCTTGTTCATAACGATTCCGTAACGGACTGGAATAGACGTCCGCTGGTGGGCGCAGCGACCGCGCCAGCTCGCCCGTCACCATGGAGCAGGCAACGATTCCAACATCAACGGGAAATGGACGGGTAGAGCTGGTCACATTGCCGCTGATGGCCGATTTTGTTGCAGAACTTTCTCTAGAAGCAGAGCGAACAGTAGTTCCGTCGGTGAAGTGGCCATCGACAGAGAGTTTCGGTGATGGGGCGATGCAATCAAGTTCGGCCGTGCAATGGCGGGGTTGCGAGAGGCCGGAAGGGGGATTAGGCACTGGGGATAGCGCCACGAGTTCGGTAATTCTGGCGTCCATTTGCGTCATCGTGAAGATTGGCTTGCGCCAATATTATCCAACATCAGCTTGACGCAATTTTGCTTCGCCCGATAGCTGCGCAAGAAGGGGGCCGATCACAATCGGCCGATCCAAGCCCCGGGTTCGCAGTTTTATTGTGAATGGTGGCAATTTGGCGCGCCATTCAGAATAAAACTGCGAACTCCTACGTTATTGAAATAGCGATGCAAATTGACATCTGAATTCGCTTGGCGCTTCGGGGTTGTTTGTAAGCGCGGACGAGCCATCTTGGTTGTATGCGCTGCGCGCGTCCCTTCGACGACTTCCTCGGCGAGCTCGGCTTGGCCTGTTCTTCTGGCCAATTGACCGGCGCTTTGCTCCGAAGGCGAATAGTGACGCGGACCCCGCCTCTGGACGCAACTATATGCGCCGGAAAGATTCTCACTTGGGCGCGGCTCAGCAAGGCGCCGATCGCGACCGAGGCAGGCAAGCGCATCAATGTCCTGTTCACCATCGAGCGCGAGACCAACGTCGTGGCTCCGTGGGAGCGCCTATGTGTGCGCCAAGAGCATAGCCAGCCTTTGATCGTTGAGCTGGAGGCGTGGTTGTGCGAGCAGCGCGCCAACCTCTCCAGGAACAACGTGACGACCAAAGCAATCAATTACCGCCTTAGCCGCTGGAATGCATCTACCCGCTTCCTTGATGACGAGCGCCTGTGCGTGTCGAACAATGGTGCTGAGCGTGAACCACGGGCGGTCGCAGTGCGACGAAAAAAATTAGACGTTCGCCGGGGTCCGATGAGGGCGGCCGGCGTGGGGCTGCCATCTACAACCTCATCGCCACCGCCAAGCTCAACGACATCGATCCACAGGCTTGGCTTGCTGGCGCGCCTACCAGATCATCCTGCCAAGTGCATCAATGAGCTGCCGGCCATCGATCTCACGACGGTGAAGGAGAGCGGCTATTCCATGCGATGTCAGGATGCGGGCGCCAATCACCTCGCCAGAGATTTGTCCTCAATAATTTCCGACAACCGGTTTCAGAACCTGCGGTCGAGGACCTAGGATCGAGAGAACTTGCCAGCGGCCTCGTGTCGACCACCGAGGTTGTTACATGTGGTTAAGCATAGCGCAACAAGACCGTATTTCTACTGAGAAGCCATTAATGAATAAAATGGCGCGGCGGGTCAATGTCGTGCTGCTGAACTTCAGAGAAAGGTCACGAAATGAATGTTTCAAGCGTCGGCGTCACTAACGGCCATGCCGTTCAGCAAACTGCAGCGCCACAGAAAGTCGATCCTCCGAATGACGGTGACGGCGATGCTGGTGATGCGCGTCAGCAACAGCCGGCTCTCGCATCAGGAACCGGCCTGAATGTCAACAAAACCGCATGAATTCGAGAGCCCGGCTAACGGCCGGGCACTCATTTTTTGGAGAGATATTGATAAGTGGAGTCGGAGTAATTCAGCGCGCACTCACGTCTTCTGCCTCGGCTCTACACGCGCTCTCGACCTCGCCACGCAACGCAATAGAAGTCTCGCAAGAAATCGATGCTGCGCGGGTGCGCGCCTGACGCAGTAATGCAGCGCTCCATTGAAGCCAGATGTAGTCAGTTTCAAGACGATTTCCGTTCCCGCCTGGACGGGTGCCAAAGCTGGACGTAGCTCTGCGCCTAATCACTTTGGCCTGGCCGCCCCTTAGACACTGCCCGTTAAGACGCTTCGGGCCTTTGAGGCCAGCCTTTCCACTGCACGCGATGACGCTCCTACTCCATCAATTTCGAAGACTCGCAGCGGTCGCCCCTCGGGCTGAGGTCCATCACCATGGCAATCACCTGGATCACGCTTCTAATTGCATATCCCATTAGCGCCAGACCGCAGATGATCAGCATGAGAACTGTACAGAAACTTCCGATAATCCTTGCCAGGTCCGACGCCGAGTTCATGGAGATATCCCTTAGCGTCTACACGTAGTCTGGAGCCGAACCCAGCATCTGTTCCATCAGCCAGCTGAAGAGTTCAGGCCTGTTGGTCGCCAAGCCCACCACCGCCTTGCTGAGGGCCTCCTCTCCGCCGCGATCGTAGGCCGTTCTCAATTGATAGATCTCGATTCGGTCTCGCTCTGCCAGTGAGGACGCGTCCAGTTCGCCGAGCATATCAATCGTGTCCCGCTACGATGGCAGCCCGAAATTTGTCCCACTGGCGCCAATGCGTGGGAAGAATCTTCACTCTCACGCGGGTTGCGGCATGCACCCATCCGCCGAAAATGCGGCGGCACGGGTAGGTGACCGGATGCACGCCGCCGAAGTCAATGACGGCTAGTTCGAGGTCACGGTCGAATGGTGCGGTATCTACCTTGAACCAATGCATATGGTATTTTTGCCTGGCTGCTCGCGCCGAAATTTGATCGGGATCAATTTCCCGGGTTGTTACGGGGACGAGGGCCAACGCCTCCCGATTTCCGCTTTGCGTCTACATGGCGAAACCACCATCCGACCGCGTACGGATGACAACGATGGCCCATTCTTAATGCATTGATTGAGGAGCGCGGACATAAACCAGCATTGCCGACGCAAACGGCATATAGAATGCTTCAAGAAACGGCCAAGTTCGATCCTGCTTAGGCGGCCTTCTTCAGCGGAAGCAACGCACTTAGCTTTTTCTGGGCTTCTTGGCTCAATTTTAGCGCGACGAGCGTCGTATCGCGCTCGATTCGAGCGATGTCTCCGGTCAAATCTAGATTAAGACCGTCTACGGTCAACCGAACAGACTTACCCAAACCAAGCCCCGGGACTGTCTCACCAATCAATACACCGCCCATGGAGACGTCGCTAACCCGAACGCGATACGTCTGCCCCTGCGCGACTAGCGTGCCTTCACGATTAAGATCGAGGCGCGGTGCACCGCGGCGGTCTACGTCCGCGGTAGAGGTGCGGATCACGCGAACCAGTGTCGCACGCAGTTCGTCGACTTTGCCAGCGATCACAGTCGAGCCGTCCCGGATTTCCGACGCACGTCGTCCGGTTTCAGTCGCCTCCGCTGACACTGACGAAATTTGGGACGCCACCTCACGCGCTGCCTGAGACGTCTCCTGCACCGTGCGGGAGATTTCCAGCGTGACCGCATTTTGCTCCTCGATGGCAGCGGAAATCTCCGAGGAGACTTGCTCGACGCTATGGATTACCTCACCGATCGCACTGATAGAGGCGACGGATGCGTGAGTCGCCTCCTGGATTTCGCCGATTTGCTGGGCGATTTCGCCCGTTGCGCGGGCCGTCTGTTCGGCAAGCGACTTCACTTCCGAAGCAACGACGGCGAAGCCTCGGCCGGCACTCCCGGCGCGGGCTGCTTCAATCGTCGCATTTAGCGCAAGCAGATTTGTCTGATTTGCAATCTCGCTGATGAGGTTGGTCACTGTGCCGACCTTCGCGGCAGCCTCCGATAGCTTCGAGATCGTGGCTTGCGCATCCCGAGACGCATTTACGGCATTCAGAGTAAAGGCGCGGGACGACATTACCTGCTCTGCAATGCGCGTGATCGAAGAGGCAAGATGCGACGCAGCATTCGCCACGGTCTGTGCATTCGTAAGCGCCTCTTCGGCGGCGGCCGCGACACTGCTGCTGTTTTTTTCGAGCGTCATCGCCGTGTCTGTCATCAACGAAGCGTTACGGGCCATTTTTTCGGTACCCGTCGCGACTTCGTCCACGGCGACCTTTGTCGCGCTCTCGACATTCTCCGCCATGTCGCGCAGCGCCTGAGCCTTGGCGCGTTCTGTTACATCACGGCGCTGCTCTTCTTCTGCCGCTTCCCGGCGGGCTTTTTCGTCGGCAATAATCCTGAAGCGCTCAATTGATCGGGCCATGTCTCCGAGTTCATCGTTGCTATCGAGACCGGGAAGCTTGATCGCGAAATCACCCTCACCAAGCCTGCCAAGCGCACCGGTCATCCCAACGAGCCGCGTTGAAGTGCGGCGTGCGACAAGAAGGGTGACCGCTCCAATCAGCAACAGGATGAGCCCTGCCGCCAATATCACGTTTCGGGCACTTGCCCATATCTGCGCCTCTAAATCATCGATGTAGACACCCGTGCCAATGACCCAGCCCCAAGGCTCAAAGCCCACCACATACGAAAGCTTCGGCTGCGGCGCATCCTTCCCGGGTTTTGGCCATTGATAACTGACGAAGCCAGAACCTCGCGCTTTCACCGTATCCACAAATTCAACAAATAGCCTCTTGCCCGCGGGATCCTTGATATCACTCAGGTCTTTGCCGTTGAGCTCAGGCTTGATGGGGTGCATGACCATGAGCGGCTTGAGGTCGTTGATCCAGAAATATTCCCCATTGCCGTACCGAAGCGCCCCGATTCGGGCCGCCGCCTGACGTCTGGCGGCCTCATCTGCGGCGCCGCTTCGAGCCGCAGCAGTCTGTTCTTCTCGCGCGATGCTCAGCGCCACCTCGGCCAGGTGCCGAAGTTCGCCCTGCCTTTGCTCACGAAGCGACGAAGCAAGGTTCTCTATCTGCATCGCGGCCAAGCCAGCAAGACCACAAAAGCTGAGGGCAATGATGCCGTAAAGCCGAAGGCTGATCGAAAATCGAAGATTCACTGAAAACCCCAACGGTATCTTACGAAGCACGGCCGAATCATGCCGATTCCAAATATCGTCAGACTACCGCTGGAACGTTGAATGTCGGTTAAATGTCAACTGTCATTTAATTTCTTGATCGGCATCGATTCGCGTCGGACCATGATTTGCAGGCCATCAGGATCGCCGAAGCTGTCAGGAGAATGTAAGAATTGAACGCGAGGAGAGCACGGAGCACTGGAAGACGTCTCATGTTCCTTTGATAAATTTGGCTTACGCCAAGATCGGCCGAACCTAGCTGTCACATTCGCGCCGCGATCGCTCGTACTGCTCGAGAGCTCCCGCGAATAATGGGTGACTTGCAGCGACCATTCGCACGGCTTCTCCCGTATTCTTACGGTGGCTATTTGAACGATATACTTGCGCTGGATCAACCGTCATTCTGCTATCCGTCGTCTAGCTAGTTCGTTGCCAGCTTAATCATTAGGGGAAGCGGCGATGGCAGAAGATGATTTAGGCCAGCCAGATGTTTACATCGTCGAGGACGACGTAGAAGTCAGGCGCACACTTTTATTAATTCTTTCAAGAGCGGGATACCGGGTAAGCTGCTTTGCCGACGGCTGGGCCTTGATGGATGCGCTTCGTTTCAAACACCCGGCGTGCATTCTCCTGGACATATATCTCCCAGGAATCTCCGGCCTTGAGATCCTCGAAAGGCTTAAAGGCAAAGGCAGTCTTGCGCCGGTCATTATCGTGTCTGGCAATAAGTCCATCACTACTGCTGTAGAAATCCTTAAGTTGGGCGCGGTCGATTACATCGAGAAACCGTTTGGCGCAGCCGATCTGCTGGCGCGGGTAGCGCGGGCAATTTCCACTTTTTTGACGCCGGACTCAGCTCACAGGATTCCATCTGTCTTTCCAAAATCCCAGCTACTCTCGAAGCGAGAGCGGGAAGTCCTTCAGCACTCCGCCCTCGGCGCTTCTGCGAAGGAAATCGGAAAGCGACTGGGACTTAGTCCGAGAACGATCGAAGATCACCGAGCAAAATTAATCAGGAAAATGGGCGTGCGAAACCTTGCAGAGGCTGTCCTGAAGGCCATGGCGGGCGGTTATGGCGCGGTCCCCCATTGGTCGAGCCCCGATCCGAATGAAGAGTCAATTTGATGGTGACTTTGATCATTCTTCACGAAGGAGCGACGGGGCCCAACGATATTCGCCGTGTTCTGCAAGAAGATTATCAAGTTGAATTCATTTCATTAGACGCTGTTGGGGCTGCCAAACCGAAGAGCGCGATCCTTGTCGATGTGAGCCTCAGATCAGCTGAGAATGTCTTGAAGGTGAAGGACTGGTTGGCGGACAAAGGCGAAGAGGCGATCGCATTGTTTGTTGTTGATCCATCGTCGCATCACGAGATCAGCCAGGCATTTAGCCTTGGCGCGGCGGCCATTCTCCATCGGCCCATTGATGTAGATATCATCGCGACCAAACTCGCCACGGATTTCGTCAACCTGTCAATCTGCCCGGCTACATTTGCGAAGTCTTCCGGGGGTACGGCCGCGGTCGACGCCCTCATGCAAATGCATGTCGCTGTTCATTCCGGCAAGCAGCTAAGTGTGGAACTTCTCTTTAAAGCAGGTGGGTTGGTAGCCCAGGAGATCGCGGTCTCGGGCATCAGCCCCTGGATTGAGCTAGTCCAGAAGCATCATAGCCGGACCTATCGTCACAGCTTGCTCGTCGGAGGCATCTCCGCGGCATTCGCCCAGCATCTGGGATTCTCCTCCGCCGATCAAAACTGGCTGACTTCCGTTGGCCTCATGCACGATGTGGGAAAGGCAAGAATTCCCTTTTCCCTTCTGGAGAAGCCTACGGCCTTGTCAGTTGACGAGCGCACAATCATGCAGCGGCACCCTCAACTCGGGGTCGACGTTCTGTCAGCGAGCAACGTCGACCCGCAGATCATCGAGGCTGTGAGAAATCATCACGAATACCTTGACGGATCTGGGTACCCGAGGGGCTTGCTTGCGCCGCAAATATCTGACCGCGTCAGGATGATAACCATCGCTGATGTATTCGCCGCCTTGATCGAACAGCGAAGCTACAAGCCAGCACTGCCCCCTGCGGAGGCATATGAGATGATTAAAGCTATGAGCGCCAAGGTTGATTCAGACCTCGTCCGCGAATTCCGCTTTATGTCTGAAATAACAATCAACAGGCTACGCGAATTCTAGCGACCCGAGGTGCGACCCAAAAGCAATCAATGCCTGAAACCTGATTTCCATCTGCATATACTTGCAGCTTCTCCGGCAGCAGGGCGATTGTCAGGACGTTGTAAGAAATCTCGTCTGGGCTCTGCGCCAAACCGCTATCTACCCGCTTCATCATGCGAGCGACGGGCGGCCGTCTGATCAAAGCTGGCTTCCTTCCCCACATGGACCAAAAGAAGGCAGCTTGAGCGCCAGCCTCGAACGGAGTCGTAGAACTACGGGCGACCGGCCTTTACTCTCTGCAAACGGCGAATTCGTAGGCTGACTGTTGAGATTGCGTCGCCTCGGCCGATCGAGCTGCGCAAGGCAGGTATTTGGACAACTTCGATGGGAAAGTTGCTCTCGTTCTACGGCCATAAACAAGGTGGCGGCTTTGCTACCGGAAAAACGGAACTCGGAGCGTTAGAGGACGAGTTCGATGCCTTGGTCAGGACGTTGAGAATGTTGCTGACGTTTGTTGATCAGATCGAGGTCAAACTCGAGCAGTTGGACGACTGCTATCCAAACCAGGTTCTCAGAGATCGGTTCGAGGACCAACGAACTGCGATAGCGGCCGAGATCAGCCGAGTATATCGCGACGTCTCTTCGCTGAAATTCATGAAGATTATTTAGGGGGAATAAATATGACTGAACCAGGTATTGCGACGCGTATCGCCTTCAATCGGATCGATACTGAAACTGCCGAGGCTCTTCGTGCGGGAAAGTCTTTCGTCCTGAGCGTCATGCCGGCGATACTTGATGCCTTCTATAGCCATCTCGCCAAGTTCCCGGAGACGTCCCGCTTCTTTCGAAACCAGAGCCACATGATTCATGCCAAGGAAATGCAGCTGAGGCATTGGGCGATCATACTTGAGGCTCGATTTGACGAATCCTACGAGGCGTCTGTTACGAAAGTCGGCGAGGTGCACAACAAGCTCGGTCTCGAACCGCGCTGGTACATCGGAGGGTACAACGCCCTTCTGACAGATCTGATCGAGACGATTGCCAACCGGATGCCCGTCAGACGCTTTGATCGCGGCGCATCGCAGAGGAAGTTGGAGCTGCAGCAGGCAATCGTAAAAGCGGCACTGCTCGATATGGACATCGCAATCTCGGTCTACCTCGAAGCCGGTCGTCGTGACCGACAGATTACCCTCGACAATCTGGCGAACAAGTTCGAAAGTGCGATCGGAGGCATCGTCAGCGTTGTGGCGTCGGCAGCAACCGAGTTGCAGGCGTCCGCTCAGGGTCTTCACGGAGCAACCGACCTGACCGAACGCGAATCTAACACGGCCGCGAGCGCCTCGGGGGACTCCATGACCAGCGTGAATGCTGTGGCGGCGGCGTCCGAACAGCTATCCAGTTCAATCGCCGAAATCAGCCGGCGGGTAAATGAGTCTGCATATATTGCGACGAAAGCTGCCGAAGGCGCGGAACAAGCAGCCAGGAAGATTGACCAGCTTTCTGCGGCAGGCCAAAAGATCGGAACCATTGTCGACTTGATCACGAACATTGCGTCGCAAACCAACCTGCTGGCTTTGAACGCAACGATCGAAGCAGCCCGAGCGGGAGAGGCTGGGCGGGGGTTCGCAGTCGTGGCCGCCGAGGTCAAGGGTCTCGCCGAGCAGACTGCAAAGGCGACGGCCGAGATCGCAACTCAGGTCGGCGACATTCAGAGTTCTACGACCGAGTCGGTCCAAGCGATCTCGGACGTCACTGTGGTGATCAGATCCATGACCGAGGTGTCGACGGCGATTGCCTCTGCCGTCGAGGAACAGAGTGCGGCGACCAATGAAATTTCCCGCAACGCTCAGCTTGCTGCAACGACAACCAAAAGTGTGTCAAACAGCGTCGAGCAGGTGCATCAAGCTGCGGGCGAGGCCGGAGCAACCGCCTCTCACGTCCTCACCGCGGCCGCTGAATTGTCGCAACAATCCGAACTCCTTCGGTCTGAAGTCACCGGCTTTCTCAGTACCGTTAAAGCTGCTTGAGAGGTTTTCTACAATTCGCCTGCGCAAGCGCAGAGGATGCTCAAGCAAGCTGACCGACGTGCGTTTTGGGTTGTCGATAAGGACGTCAAGACGATGGTTCGAACCGTTGTAAGGCCGACGGGCTTGATTTCGCTGTCCTTCAGTGTAGTGCGAACTGGATGCTGGACGAGCAGAGCCTCGGCATCAGCGATGATGCGGTCGAACTCCATCATGACCGGCTTTGCGAGGACCTTCGCCCGCGCTTCGTCTTTGGTGCGCAGCGACCGCTTCAGCCACGCTGTCGCGCCTTTGAAGCTCCCTGAACTGTGGCTACGGCCTCTTCGAGGTGCTTTGGCACTTTTCGGCGCACGCACCATACGCCGTGTTCATTCTGAATAAGACCCAAGCCTACTACACGCACCATTCATCCCACCGCTTGATACCAGTGCGGCAGGACGAAGCTATTGAATTGTCGGTTTATTCCCAGAAGATAAGGGCTTCTTGAGACGGTGGCGCACCCGACACGATTCGAACTCCTAACAGACTTCGTCCCGACATGTAGCATGGTCGATTAGTCTTCCAGCTCGCAGCGGCGAGATCAATGGGTGGCGCAGGGGAAGGCGCAGCCTCAATGATCGCCAGCGCTCTTCGTCGAGAAGGCTATACTGCCAATCCAGTTTCTCAAGCTTCATGACTGCGCGCGGAACGCCACGATTTTATCATTGCCGCTGGAAGGTCGGGCGCAATAATCATCCCAGTCCTCCATCATCCGCTTGCGCAGATCGAAGAAGGTCGTGCGCCGATAGGCCGCGACCACTTCGTCGCTGACCTTGTGCGCGAGCGCAGCTTCGGCAACGGGATCGTCATAGCCGTGCTCTGCAGCCCAATCGCGGAACGATGAGCGGAAGCCGTGCGGCACGATTTCGCGGTCGAGCTTCGGATCGGTCCAGCACCGCTCCAGCTCATTCATTCTGTCGATCACCGCAGCCATCGAGGCATCACTCAGAGGCTTGCCCTTGCTGTTGGGGAAGATGTATTCGCTGTCATCCTTCGCGGCTTCCATGCGATTAAGCACGGCGAGCGCCGCCTTGCTCAACGGCACTCTGTGTTCGGCATCGCTCTTCATGAGTGCGGCCGGAATGGTCCAGACTGATGTCTGCCGATCGACCTGGTCCCATTTTGCCGCTACCGCATTGCCGGGCCTGACGGCCGTCAGGATCTGAAACTCGAGAGCTGCGGCAGCAACACCGTCGCGCTCGCGCAGCTTGCGCATGAAGTTGGGCAATTGCCGATAAGGCAGCGCCGGATGATTGCGGACCTTGCGAACCTTCGACGTGGCCGGAAGCAGGTTATCGAGATGCCCCTTCCAGCGTGCCGGGTTTTCGCCCTTGAACTCACCCTTCGCCTTGGCGGCATCGATCACCTGCTCGATGCGACTGCGAATGCGGCTGGCCGTTTCGGTCTTGCTCGCCCAGATCGGTTCGATGATTCTCAGGACCAGCGTCGTATCAATCGCGCCGATCGGAAGATCACGGATGGTCTTGCAGTAGTCGTTTCTGGTCGGCTTTCCCTTCTGGTCGACGCCGAGCAACGTCATCCCCCATTGGTCGGCGTGCTTGGCATTTTTCCAGCCCGCACGATTGGCCTTGATGAAGCGCTTGGCAGCCGCCCCGAACGTGATCGCCTTGGCGGCCTCTATGCGGGCAGCGGCTTCCGCCTCGCGCTTGGCTTGGATCGGGTCGGCGCCCTTGCGCCGGACCTTGCGCGCATCAGTTGCTTTCTCGCGCGCCTCTTCAAGACTCACGTCGCGCAGGGACCCAAGGCCATGCCAGCGCGTGCGTCCATAAAGCTTGTATCGAAACAACCAGCTCTTGGAGCCGCCCTTCGCCACCTGGAGATACAGGCCGCCGCCATCAGCATGCATGCCGCGCGTCACCAGATGTTCGACTTTCTTAGCGGTTAGTTTTCCGAATCCTCGCGCCATAAACCGGCACCCGGCTACATACACTTTTACATACACTTAGGCCTGAGATTTGGCGGGATGAGATGGAATTGATTGGAACGCCAAATTCAGCACAAGATGCTGATCTTGCATGCGTTCATGTCAACAATTGGGACTGGATGAAATTGTCTGAAAGAAGCTTCTGGCGGAGAGGGAGGGATTCGAACCCCCGATAGGCTTGCACCTATGCCGCATTTCG
>JAJYAH010000936.1 GCA_021779635.1 Pseudomonadota bacterium
CTCGCGCCGGAAGTGATGCGCGTGCTGAATTCATGGCGGCTCGGGCCGGCGCTGACCGGCGAGCTCGGCCTCGATCCGCCGATCAAGTCGCTGTTCGTCTATAACGCCAACCCCATGGCCATGGTGACCGAGCAGGCCAAACTTGAGAAGGGCCTCGAGCGCGAGGACCTGTTCACGGTGGTCAGCGAACACTTCCTGACCGACACGGCGAAATACGCCGACATCGTTCTGCCGGCGACAACCCAGCTGGAACAGAAAGACATCATGTTCTCATGGGGACATCTCTATCTGTCCTATAACAACCCGGCGATCGAGCCGCTCGGCGAAGCGGTGCCAAACACCGAGCTGTTCCGGCGCCTGGCGAAAGCCATGGGCATCGAGGATCCGTCCTTCTACCGGACCGATGACGAGATGATCGAGGCGTCGCTCGATTGGACCAATCCTGTCCTGCAGGGCATTACGCTGGAGGACGTCAAGGCGAAGGGCTATGCGCGGCTCACGGTGCCGTCGGCCGATGACTGGGCGCCGCACCGCGACGGAAATTTTCCGACGCCCACGGGCAAGTGCGAATTCAAATCGACCATCACCGGCGGCGGCAACTTCGTCGTGCCACTGTTCCGCCAGGGCTACAATGGCGACCAGGACGGCACGCCGGTGGATCCGTTGCCGCATTACATCCCTCCGAATGAAAATTCGCGGACGGCCCCTGCGCTCGCAAAGCGCTATCCGCTCAGCCTGATCTCGCCGAAGAGCCACGCGTTCCTGAATTCGAACTACGCCAATCTGCCCGCACAAACCGCGCAGGCGGGCGAGGAGCAGGCCGTGATTCTTCATCCCAACGACGCCGAACCGCGCGGCATCGTGGCCGGAACGCCGATTCGGGTTTTCAACGATCGCGGCTCCTTCGAGGCCTTCGCCACGGTTTCGCCGGAGGTCATGCCGGGTGTGGTCATGGCGCCGTCGGGATACTGGCAGCGTTCCAATCGCAAGGGATCGACGGTCCACGCGCTGACGCCACCCGCATTTGCCGACCTCGGCCGGGCGCCGACCTTCTCGGACGTGCTTGTCGAGGTCGGCAGGGTCTGAACGCCTCATCCGGGATATCCCAATGGCATATGTGGTCACCGACAATTGTCGAGGTTGCCGATACACGGAATGCGTGACCGTGTGCCCGGTCGAGTGTTTCCATGTCGATGACAAGATGACCTATATCGACCCGGAAAACTGCATCGACTGCGGCGGTTGCGTTCCGGTCTGCCCGGTCAACGCCATCGAACCCGACTATCGTCTGGCTGCCGACAAGAAGTTCTGGATCGACGTCAACCGCAAGCGCGCGGCCGAGACGCCGGTGCTCACCGGGCGGCTGTCGCCGCTGCCCGGCGCAGACGCGCGCCGGCAGGAACTTGGACGATGACGGAATCCGCGCTTAACCGGGCCGATGGCTTCCGCATCGCGGTGGTCGGCAGCGGCCCGAGCGGCTTCTACGCGACGGAAGCATTGTTTCGCTCAGGCACGCCGCTCGCCGTCGACATGTTCGAGCGGCTTCCGGTGCCTTACGGGCTTGTCCGGTTCGGTGTCGCCCCCGATCACCCCAAGCTCAAGCTGGTCACGACAGCCTTCGAGAGGATCGCAACCACGCCGGGGTTTCGTTTCATCGGCGGCGTCGCGGTCGGACGTGATGTCACTATCGACGAATTGCGGGAAAGCTATGACGCGGTGGTGCTCGCGACCGGCGCCGACGTCACCCGTTCGCTGGGCGTCCCCGGCGAAGACCTGCCTGGCAGCCATTACGCCGGCGACTTCGTCGCCTGGTATAACGGCCATCCGGACCACCGCGTCTGCCATTTCGATCTCGACTGCGAGGCCGCGACGGTGATCGGCCATGGCAATGTGGCGCTCGACGTTGCGCGTATCCTTGCAAAAACCGCCGACGAGCTGCGCCGGACGGACATCGCCAGGCATGCGCTCGAAGTTCTGGCGGAAAGCCGCATTCGCGAAATTCACGTCGTTGGACGGGGCAAGCCGTCTCAGGCCAGGTTCACCGCGAAGGAATTACGGGATTTTCTCGAGCTCGACGAATGCGGCGCGACGGTCCTCAGCCGGGATGTAACGCCGGATGACTTCACGCCCGACAATCCGCAAGACCCGGAACTGGCGGAAAAGCTGGCGCTGCTCGGCACGTTTTCGCAACAGGCTTTGACCAAGCGCCGTCGATGCGTTTTCCGGTTTGGCCTTTCGCCGCTGGCGATCAGGGGGCGGGGCCGGGTGGAAACGATCGGTTTCGCGCGACGGGATTCACGGGCCATTGAAGACATCAACTGCGGCCTGGTGTTTCGCAGCATCGGCCGCCGCACCGCCCCTCTTGCCGGGGTTCCCTACAATGAGCATCGGGGCGTGCACGCCAACATCGAGGGGCGCGTGGCAGATGGCTCATCCGTCATCGCCGGTCTCTACGTCTGCGGTTGGAGCAAGCGCGGTCCGAGCGGCACCATCGGCACCAACCGCGGCTGCGGCATGGCTACGGCCGAAGCCGTTCTTGCCGATCTGCCCGTGTGCCGGGGACGGCGTTCCGGCGATCCCGATGCGCTGCTGGCGCGGTTGCGCCTGCGCGTCGCGCGCATCGTGAGCTATCGCGATTGGGTTGCCATCGACGCGGCCGAGAAGCGCCGGGGTGCACCGCTCGGCAAGCCGAGG
>JAJYAH010000937.1 GCA_021779635.1 Pseudomonadota bacterium
GCGGTGCTGTTGTCGAAGACCGTTCTTGGAATGCGTCTTCGCGCGGTCGGGCTCAATCCGGTTGCCGCCAACCGTGCCGGGATTTCATATGCCCGCACCGTGGTCTTTGCGCTCGCCAGCGCCGGCGCGCTCGGCGGGCTGGCCGGAGCCTTGATGCTGCTCGGTGAGCAATACACTCTCAAGGACGGATTTTCGTCCGGCTACGGTTTCGACGGTCTGGTGGCGGGATTGCTGGCGCGGGGTTCGGTGACCGGCGTGATTGCCGCGGCCTTATTATTCGGTTTCATGCGATCCGGCGGCATCAACATGGAAATGGTCGCCGCTGTGCCGACCGCGCTGGTCGTGGTGATTCAGGGACTGATCGTCATCACCCTCGCAGGTGCCACGCTGTTCATTGAGAAATGGGAGCGGCCATGACGTGGGAATTGTTCGCCGTGTTCCTGGGGTCGTCGATCCGGCTTGCGACGCCCTTGCTGCTCGCAGGCATCGGCGAGATGGTGAGCGAACGGGCCGGCGTGCTCAATATGAGCATCGAGGGAATGATGCTGACCTCGGCATTCGCTGCCGCTGTCGGTTCCTGGGCCACCGGCGATCCGCTGCTCGGGCTATTGGTCGGCATCCTCGCGGTGCAGCCGATCGCGCTGCTGCAGGCGGTGCTGAGCAATACGCTGCGGGCCAACCAGATCGTATCCGGCATCGGCATCAACATTCTGGTATTGGGCGCGACCACGCTGGCGTATCGCGAGATTTTCGGCGCGCGGTCGCGGGCGGAAATTCCCGGCCTCGTGAAAATCAGACCGCCGCTGATCGGCGATATCCCGGTATTCGGGACGGCCGTGTTCGAGCAGGTCTGGCTGTTCTACGCCGGCATCGTCATCATCGCCATCACGGCGCTGGTTCTGCGTTACACATCCATCGGTCTCGCCGTTCATGCCGCCGGCGCCGAGCCGAAGGCGGTCGACAAGTCAGGGCTTTCGGTGACCCGCATCCGTTATGCCGCCGTGCTGTTTGCCGGATTCATGGCATCGCTCGCGGGCGCCTTCCTGTCGATCGGCGACATCCACACCTTTACCGAAGGCATGACGCGCGGCGCGGGCTATCTGGCGATCGCTTCGGTGATTTTCGGAAAGTGGCGAATTGGCGGAACGGTGCTCGCCTGCCTGTTGTTTGGTGCTGCGACGGCGCTGCAATTTCAGCTCCCGGCGATGGGCATCAACGTGCCCAACGCGCTTCTGATCATGCTGCCCTATCTGCTCGCCTTGATGGCGGTCGGTGGCCTGGTCGGCCGGCAGATGGCGCCGGCGACGCTGGGCGAAGCTTACCGCCGGTAACTAACGCTTCGGCTACGCGACCGCGGCCACTTTGTGTGCGGGGATATCCTCGGGGAACAGCCGGTCCTGATCGCCGAGATATTGCATCTCGGTGACATGCAGCATGGAATTATTGGCTTCGCGTTTCTTCGCGTCTTCCTCGCCATAGAGAAATGCCACGAAAGCATAGCGCTTGCCGCGGGTGATCGGCGTCACCTGATGCAGCGCGCCGCATGAGAACACCAGCGCGCCGCCATCAGGCGGCCGGTAGACCTTGCGGCCGAACTCCGGAAACATCAGGTCGCAGCCCTCGAAGCCGCCGTTGAGATTGATCGAGACGGCAAAGCGCCGATGTCTCGCGCCGGCGTTGACATTGTCGCGATGGCGGTGGAAGTGTCCGCCGACCTCGCTGTCGTAACAGGCGACGATGTAGCGGTCCATTCGCGTGGCCTGAAATTGGAAATATCGCTCGATCTCGGGAAGCAGCCGGCGCACGATCTGGGTGCGGATCAGATCGCGAATCTCGGGCGCTGCCAGGACAACATCGCTGCGGCGCTTCAGCCGCCAGTCGGACAGCGTCGTGGTCTTGCCGGCAATGTCGAATTGGAAGCCGGAATCTTCGCCGCCCTGCTGTTCGTAGAATTGCATCAGGAAATCGCAGAGTTCGAAACTGAAGACGCGCGGCACGATCAGCGCCGGCGCCGACATCGGAACGCCCGCGGAGTCGTCTACTGCCGGAAGGTTGCGCAGAATACCGCGTACGGTTTCGGCATGGCCTTGCGGGAAATCCCATGCGATGTCGGCGACCGCCCGCAACATCGGGTCGAGTACGACGGTGCGTGGCATCTCCGCAGCGCCGAACGTCCGGCTGATGGCGCCATCATAGTCGGCGAGAAAGAACAGTGCATTGCTGCTGATCGCGGCAAGTTTCGCGACGTCATCGGGCGGCCCAGTGAAGACGCATGCGACGACGAGGTGGTCTTCTTTGAAGATATCGGCCTGCCTCACCAGTTCGGCGAGTTCGGCTTGCGCGCGCGGATTTGCCGGCGAGCCGAGGAAGCTCAGTACGACCCAGCGCCCGGCGCTGACGTGCAGGTCGAATGAACCGCCGGTGATGAGCGGCGCGCTGAACCAGGGTACGCGGTCACCCAGGATGATGCGGTTTTCGGCGTTTGTCTGATCTGTCATGGCAAGCTCACGGCAATAGCGGCCCCCGTGATGAGGGCGGCAAGGTCGGGGAGGTTCTGGGAACGCGAATGACTCAACCGCACGCGAAAGCAAAATGGCCTTGTCGGCCGACGCACGTGGTACTTGCTGGAGATCGCGACGATAGGGTTAATAATCTTAACGATGTCTTTATTCCCGTCCGCCGGGGATGTCG
>JAJYAH010000938.1 GCA_021779635.1 Pseudomonadota bacterium
ATATCATCGGAAAGGACATCATCCGCTTCCACGCGGTGTACTGGCCAGCGTTCCTGATGTCGGCGGGCATCGCACTCCCTAAACGCATATTCGCGCACGGTTTTCTGTTCAGCCGGGGTGAAAAAATGTCGAAATCGGTCGGCAATGTTGTCGATCCTTTCAACCTCGCCGATCAGTATGGCGTCGATCAGATGCGGTATTTCTTCCTGCGCGAGGTCCCGTTCGGGCAGGATGGCAACTACAATCACGAAGCCATTGTGGCGCGCATCAATGCCGATCTCGCCAACGACCTCGGCAATCTGGCGCAACGCTCGCTGTCGATGATCGCAAAGCAGCTCGGCGGCGTGTTGCCCGAGCCGGGCGCCTTCAGCGACAACGACAAGGCGATCCTGACGCTGGCTGACGGCATGATCGCCATTGCGCGAATTGCGATGAGCACCCAGCAGATCCATCACTGGCTGAACGCGGTGTGGGCCGTGGTGGCCGAAGCCAATCGCTATTTTGCCGGTGAGGCGCCGTGGGCGCTGGCAAAAACTGACCCGCAGCGTCAACGAACGGTGTTGTATGTGACCGCTGAAGTGATCCGGCAGATCGCGATTCTGACGCAACCGGTGATGCCCGAAGCATCGTCGAAAATGCTCGACATGCTCGGCATTCCTTCCGATCAGCGAGATTTCGCGGTTTTGGGCGGCGCGACCCGGATCAAGGCCGGCACAGTACTGCCCGCGCCGACCGGAATCTTTCCGCGGTATATCGAACCGACCGCGGCCTGAACGGTTCGAAAACCATGCTCGTCGACAGCCATTGCCATCTCGATTTTCCGGATTTCGCCGAGGATCTCGACGCCATCGTCGCAAGAGCGGACGCTGCCGGGATCGGGCGCATGGTCACCATCTCGACACGGGTAAGGCGTCTCGGCGGGTTGCTGGCGATAACCGAGAAGTTTCCGAACGTCTATTGCTCGGTTGGCACGCACCCGCATCACGCCGATGAGGAGGATGGAATTCCGGCCGACGAACTGATCGAGTTGACGCGACATCCGAAAGTGGTGGCGCTCGGCGAGGCGGGCCTGGATAATTTCTACCAGAACGGTTCGCCCGAAGCGCAGGAGCGGGGATTCCGCGCCCATATCGCTGCTGCGCGCGCAACCGGACTGCCGCTGGTCATTCATACCCGCGAGGCCGATGAAGCCTGCGGCCGCATCCTCGAGGAGGAGATGGCCAAGGGACCATTTCGCGCCGTGCTGCATTGCTACACCGGCGGGCGGGAACTTGCGATGAAAGCGATCGCTTTGGGCCTTTCGATTTCGTTCACGGGAATCCTGACCTTCAAGAAATCGCTGGCGTTGCGCGATCTCGCAGCCCAGCTTCCAGCCGATCGCATCATGGTCGAGACCGACGCACCGTACCTGGCGCCCGGTAAATTTCGCGGCAAGCGCAACGAACCCGCTTATGTCGTTGAAATTGCCAAGGTGCTGGCGGAAGCGCGTGGCGTCTCACTGCCGGAAATATCCGACCAGACCACGGCGAATTTCTTTCGTCTGTTCAGCAAGGTGCCGCCACCTGCGAAAGCTGCGGCATGACGCTGACCCTGACAGTTCTCGGCTGCGGATCCTCAGCCGGCGTACCGCGCCCGGCGCTTGGCTGGGGCGCATGCGATCCCAACAATCCCAGGAACCGACGCCGCCGCTGCTCGCTGCTCGCCGAGCGGATATCGGATCACGGAATAACGCGGATCGTGATCGATACCTCGCCCGATCTGCGCGAGCAGCTGATCGATGCCAACGTCGACCACATCGACGCGGTCTTCCTGACCCATGAGCATGCCGACCAGACCCACGGGATCGACGACCTCCGCTCGGTTGTGATGCATCAGCGCAGGCGCATTCCGGTCTATCTGAACCGGCTGACCGCGGATCATATCCTGCTGCGGTTTTCATACTGCTTTGTCGCGCCGCCCGGCAGCGACTATCCACCGATCCTGGACCACCACGCGATCGAGGCCGGCGAAAGCCGCACCATCGAAGGGAAGGGCGGTCCGGTGACGCTTTCGGCGTTCATCCTGCAACATGGCAATATCCCGGCACTTGGTTATCGGGTCGGTGACGCCGCCTACACGCCCGACGTCAGCGACATCCCGCCCGCGAGCTGGCCGTTTCTGGAAGGTCTCGACCTCTGGATCATCGACGGGCTGCGCTATGCCGGGCATCCCAGCCACTTCAGCGTCAACGACGCGCTGTCCTGGATCGAACGTTTCAAGCCGCGGCGGGCCATCATCACCAACATGCATTCCGATCTGGATTATGAGGTGCTGCGGCAAAGCCTGCCGGCGAATGTCATCCCAGCCTATGACGGCATGCGGCTGACGCTGGAGCAAGCGGGCTGAAACGAGCCCGATGCTCAGGCTGAAATCGCTTTTGCCGAATGAACCTGATCGCGCAGCATGAACTTCTGAATCTTACCGGTAGAGGTCTTTGGTATCGCACCGAACACCACGGTCTTCGGCGTCTTGAAGCCTGACATCTGGCTGCGGCAAAACGCGATGATCTCGGCTTCGGTGGCGCGGGCGTTGTCCTTCAATTCGATGAACGCGCAGGGCACCTCGCCCCATTTCGAATCCGGCTTCGCAACCACCGCGGCGAACAGCACGGCCGGATGCTTGTAGAGCACATCCTCGACCTCGACCGAGGA
>JAJYAH010000155.1 GCA_021779635.1 Pseudomonadota bacterium
CCAAACCAACGAACTCAAGGATCCTGAGTGCCTCGATGGCTGCGTCGCGTCTTCCCAATCGACGGTGACGTTCGCCGTAATGAAGTCCAACGAGCACGTTCTCCAACGCGGTGAGATTGAGAAAAGGACGTCCGCTTTGGAAGGTTCGACCAATTCCCGCTCGACAAATTTCCCACGTCGATTGTTGCGTCAGCTCCGTATCGCCGAAACGCACCGATCCTGCTGTCGGCCTATAAACGCCGGAAACGACATTGAATAATGTTGTTTTGCCAGCCCCATTCGGCCCCATCACTCCAACGATTTGGCGAGGTGGTATCTCAAAGCTCACATTTCGCAGCACGCTGTGAGCTCCAAAACTCATCGCGAGAGCGTCTACCCTGAGGATCGCTTCGCTGCTCGTCATGCGGTCACCTTCTTCGTTCCCGCAACCTTGATTGAGTATCTGTCGAACACCTCGATCAATCCGCCAGGCCGCCAAATTATGAGTCCAAGGACGAGAACCCCGAACACAATCGGATGGACATGGGGAATGCTGTTCGATAACGCCTCCTTGACCACGCAGATGAATATGGCGCCAAGAACCGGTCCCGTCACGGTTCCAACACCTCCGAATACAGCCATTACCAGCATCTCAAATGACAGATTGAGATCGAATGCCATATACGGGTCGATGTAACTCCAGTACCACGCGATCATTGCCCCACTTAGACCGAGCGGCGCGGCACTGGCAATGAACATCCCAATTTTAAGGACGGGAGTATTAATTCCCGTGATCTCAGCAGCCACCTCGTCTGCAACGATGCTTTTCAAGCCAAAGCCGATCGGAGAACGCGTGATCAACGCAGTTGTGGCCACCGTGCCCAAGGCAACTGCTAAAAGGAAGTAGTACGCGAGAAGCGCGCTCGACATCGGCGGCAGAGTTAACCCATAGGATGATCCTAGCGGTTTAGAATTTGCGACCAGCGTTTGGAATATCTCGTTGAACCCCAGCATGACGATCGCAAAATACGCCATTCGAATCCGGGCTCTCAGCAACAACAAGCCAAGACAGGCAGCGAGGACCGTCGCTACGACCAGCGCAGTCAGAAACCCAACGATGGGATGCAACATCAACGTCGTCGTCACAACTGCAAAGGCGTAGGCCCCAATTCCGAAAAACAACCCCTGTCCCAAGGACGGATAACCAGTGAACCCTGAAAACAGGTTCCAACTTGCCGCTACGGAGATGTACATGAGTAGGTTGATCAGGAATGAAACGTAGTACGCGGACAAGACAGATGGCGCGGCCGCCACCACTAACAAGCCTACCGCTATGCCCACTTTATAGAGCTGGCTCATTTGATCTCGCTGCTTTGTCCCGCCGAGGCGCGATATTTCCACAAAATGAAGACGATCAGCATCGAATACCCAACGACGTCTTTGTACTCGGCTCCGATCGAGAAGCCTGCAAATGCCTCTAAGATCCCGAGGGCGAAACCTGCCACCAAAGCACCAAGTTGGCTCCCAAGTCCGCCGATCACCATTACAGTGAACGCCTTGATCGTGAAAAGCATCCCAACGGTCGGGGTGATCACGTAGATCATGCTGGCTAGCCCGCCCGCAGCTCCGGCAAGCGCCGCACCAACACCGAAACCGAACATTCCAACGCGGTCGACATCTATCCCCATCAGGAGCGCGGTCGTTCCATCCTGGCTGACAGCCCGAATCGCCTTTCCGAACATTGTCAAACGCATCACCGCGCTCATCACAATCGTCAGAACGATAGCTACGACCGCCACAACAACCCGATTGGCGGCGATTGACAGGTCTCCGATAGAGATCGGCCCTGACATGTAGTTGACTATGCGGTAGTCTGCACTCCAGAGCGTCAAAGCCACGTTTTGGAGGATAAGCAAGACGCCGAAGAACACGATTAGTGTGGCGTGCTCAAAGGCCTCCGGGCTCGGATTGCGACGCTGAATGAGTGAGATCAGCCCCCTGTGAATGACAATCCCCAGACAGAACATCGCAATCGCTGATATCGGCAGGCTTACGAGCGGACTGACGTTCCACAAGGAAAACATCCAGAAGGTCAGGTAGGCCCCAAGCATCAACAACTCACCGTGCGCAATATTAAGGATCTTCATCACGCCGTAGATGAGATTCAGGCCTGTGGCGACGAGGGCGTATAGCGCGCCCCAGCCGATGCCAAAGAGCAGCAACTGGAGAATTGTGCTGAGATCCACGATTTCCTAGCCCATCCGATGCTTCGCAACGCGACTTCTATGGCTACATCTGCTCACTTTGCGAGCTTCAGAGGCGCCTGAGCGACATCCTTGGGCCACACGATCATCCGCTTGCCATCCTGAACCTGACATAGGAACAGCTCTTGAGACTTATTGATCCCTTTGCCGTCGAACTCGAATGGCCCAAGGATCGAAGTAAACTTTCCAGAGTGCAGCGCTTCCGTGATCTTCGCGCGATCAAGCGTCCCCGCCTGCTCAATCGCCTGCTCAATCATTTGGGCGCCAATGTATGCGTATGCAGCATCAGTCGATGGAACCTTGCCGTACTTGCTTTGAAACTCTGTCGAAAATGCCTTGGCGCCTTGGAAAGGCAGGTCCGGATGCCAGAACCCGTTCTCGACAATGCTTTCTGCTGCCGGCCCAAGCTTCGCGACGAACTCCTCGCTAAACATCGGTCCGATATTCACCGCGTAAAGTTTCGGTTTGAGGCCGATCTCCACCATCTGTCGCGTGATGTATACGGATGACGGCATGATGTTCAGCACGAGCACCGCGTCCGGCCGCACGCTTTTCATCTTGGTCAGGATTCCACTAAAATCTTGGCCACCAAGCGGATATTGTTCGTCGGCAACGACCTTGATCCCCGCCTGTTGCAATTTCGGCATGAGCGCGTCATGCAAGCTCTGCGTGAAGAGGAAGTTTTCGTAAGCTACCGCGACGGTTTGAATCTGATCTTTTGACGCGACGAGATAGTCGACCATCGAGTTGTACATGTTCGAGGCCAGCTGCGTCGTCTCAAAAATGTGAGTGAACCCACGATCAAAAATCTTGTCGGATCCAGCCGCGGTTAGCAAGATAGGATATTTGTAACGCTCTGTCACAGTTGTGATTGCGAAATTGTGACCGCTACCCCAAGGGCTGAAGACGAGATCGACTTCATCCTTTGTGATCAGCCGCTCATAATTACGAATCGCGCTATTGGTTTCGCTGGAATCATCATACTGGACAAGCTTCACGGGCAACTTTGCGCCCGCGGTCTTGACGAAGATTCCGCCTTTCGCATTTACCTGCTCTGCCCAAAGACGATAAGCGCGATCAGCATCGGACCCTTCAGCGCTAAACTTGCCTGTCAAAGGCATGCTGTACCCGATAGTAATTTCTCGCTTCTGAGCCTGCGCCGTCGCGGCGTCGACGACGCCGCACAGCGCCACGATTGAAACGCACAGCGGTACGAGCGAACCCAAACGAACACGTGTCATGCGCTCCCTCCCAGGGCAGTCTTAATTGTCAAGAGCGACTTGCTTCAACCAAGTCGATTCAGCCGGCAGCGCTACTCGCCGCCTTTTTCATCGGAAGATCTAGGATTCGACGCGCGTCATCAGGGGAAGCGATCTCGCGCCCAAGCTCTCTGGCAATGCGCACCGTACGCTCGACAAACTGCGCATTGCTCTTAGCGAGCTCACCCTTTGTGTAATAGACGTTGTCTTCGAGACCGACACGGCTATGTCCCCCGAGCAGCATGGACATCGTCGTAAGTGGAAGCTGCGACGGTCCAACCCCAGAAACATTGAACACGCTATGCGGAGGCAGGTACGGGATGAGAGACACCAAGTTCTTCGTATCGCCAGTGAGCGCGCCTTGATGCGTCATTCCGAGCACGAAATTGACGTAGTAAGGCTTCTTGAGAAGGCCGAGTTTGATGAGGTTCTCCACATCGACCATCATCGAATGGCCATACACTTCCATCTCGGGCTTTACATTCGCCTTATGCATCGCCGCGGCATATTGCTCGATTTGGCGACGCGTATTGAGAAAGAGGCTGCCATCATTGAACCGGGTCCGAACCATCGTTCCCATGTTCAGTGACGCCATTTCGGCGCCAACCTCAATTGCGCGGATGCGTTCCTCGACAGAGAGGCTTGGACCGCCACCAGTCGAGACTTGGGTTACCACATCGCAACGCGCCTTAACCTTCTGGACAATCTCCGCATAGATATCCGGGGAGCAGGTCGGCTCGCCGTCCGGCGTGCGCGCGTGAAGATGAACGATCGCCGCCCCCGCCTGCCAACAGTCGTAGGCGGCCTGAGCAATCTCGTCAGGTGTCATAGGCAGATTCGGATTTGCCTCTCTGCCATGAAATCCGCCCGTCAATGCCGCAGTGATGATGAGCTTTTCCAAGGCCATTCTCCCGTTCGCAATCACAAACGTGCGCTTTGCGCACAGCGCTTCTTATTGACGCCATCCTAGCAGAGGATGTACAAGCGATGCAAGGCGTTATTCAAGTGTGCGCTTTGCGCACGTTCTCAACCTCCGGGTCCGGTCCAACCGGACGTCTTGTCCCTAGGGTCGAAATGGCGATCAGATGCACACCCGAGCTGCGTTGGCGTCTGATCACGACGGCACAGGGACTTGCGTCACCCGACCTTTTGATTAGAGGGGCGCGCACGTGGAACGCGTATACCGGTGAACTCGAAGTGGCGGATATCGCAGTCTGCGGCGATCGCATTGCGAAGATCGGCGAATGGTCATCGACGCCGGATAGTCGGACAGAAATCATTGATGCATCCGGCCTAACCGCGGTTCCCGGCTATATCGAGCCGCATACGCATCCTTGGCCCTTCTGCAACCCGTTGAGTCTCGGTGAGAGAGCCGTCTGTCATGGGGTCTCATCTCTCGTTTTCGACCAGTTGATGCTCTCGCTTGCTCTGGGGACGGATGTTCTGCGGACTGTCACCCAGGCGCTCACGGAAGCTTCGCTGCCACACATATTTTGGTTGGCGCGGATATCGTCACAGTCACGATTCAACGATGAAGCCACCTTCTTCGGCTCATCCATCGTACGCAGTCAACTCGAGACTGATTGGTATCTCGGCACAGCCGAGATGACGCGTTGGACTGACTTGCTCGACAAGAGCAGCGCACTACCCTTGCTTGAAACACTCGAGCTGTGCCGGGAGGCCCGCAAGATCAATGATGGCCATCTCGCAGGAGCGCGAAACCAAAAGCTCGCGGCGCTAGCGGCAACCGGGATTCGCTCGTGCCATGAAGCGACGACCGCCGAAGAAGCGCTTGAGCGCCTGCGGCTCGGATTGTGGGTGCTGTTGCGCAATTCAAGTCTTCGCGAGGATCTCCCGGCTCTTCTCGGGGTTATCAGAAGCACGAAATTTTTCGATCGAATCGCCTTCACGACCGACGGCGCCGGTGAACCTTACGTCGACGACTACGGCGTCACAGACCATTTGATCGCGATCGCACTTAGTGCGGGCATCGCGCCCAATATAGCCTACCGACTGGCGACGCTCAATCCGGCGACTTTCCTCGGTCTCGACGACGATCTCGGCGCGATTGGGCCCGGACGAGTAGCGAACGTCAATCTCTTGGACAGTCTCGCTAAGCCAACGCCGCGATTCGTGATTTCGCGTGGCCGGCTCGCGGCCTGCGACGGCCGGCTTACGGTCGAGGAGCCAAGCGCAAGTTTCCCCTGGAGATCTGTCTATGAGAACGAACCGTTAAGCATCCCCTCATGGGGGCCAAGACGATTCGTTCTGCCCGTTGACGCACCAAACCCATTCCCCGCAGCAATGTTGGTCAATGGTGCCATTACTCGCATTAACAGCGCCTCGCTCGCGCCACGGGATTCCGGGCTTTGGCCGCAGGATGGAAATGCCTTGGTGCTGGCCGCAACTGACCGCCGTGGTCGGTGGATTACACGTGGCATTGTCCAAAACATGGGCGACCAACTGCGGGCTGTTGCAACAACCTATACAACGAATGCCGGGGCCGTCGTCCTAGGCGCGACTCCCGAGTTGATGTCGGACGCTCTCGCGCGCCTCCTTCGCCTCGGGGGGGGTGTCGTCGCAGCATCCAGCACTGGCGAATGGTTTGAATTTCCGTTGCCGTTGGGCGGAATACACTCAAGCTGCGGGTTCACGGAGGGAGCGGCCGCCGCGCGACGCTTCAACGAGGTCATGCGCGCGTCCGGATACAGCCACTCCGACCCAAAATACACGCTCCTGTTCTTGACCTGCGACATGCTGCCGGAAATTCGGGCCATAGAAGCTGGTTGGTACAGGGTGAAAGACCAAACCGTCCTGTTCCCAGCGGAACGCATCGCGGCTTAACCCACCAATTTTCCCGATGAGGAGTAGCCAAATGTCACTTACGCAGAAAGATGTGCTGAAGGTCCTCGAACTGGTCGATCGAGCGCCGCTCGGACGCCTGAGCGTCCAATCAGGGGACCTAAAGCTTGAGATCGTGAAAGGTGCGCCCGGATCAGCAAGCACACATTCCTTTGCGCCCAGAGCCGCATCCACCGAGGCACCCGCCCTACCGCCAGCTTCGCCCTCCCTAGCTTCGAGCGCTCCTTCCGCCCCCCAACCGACACTGAGCCCTCGTGCGGATGGACCCACTATCAAAGCCCCACTCCTAGGAATCTTCTATCGTCGTCCAGAGCCAGGAGCCCCGGCCTATGTGGAAGAAGGCTCGATCGTCGAGGAAGACACCACCGTAGCGCTCATCGAGGTCATGAAACTATTCAACCCTGTGAAAGCCGGTGTCCGTGGACGCATTCGTCGCGTATGCGTCGAAAACGGCGCTTTGGTGGAATACAAGCAAGACCTTTTTGAGATCGACCCCGAATAGACTGCCCCGAGGACATGATGCCGACCATATCTCGCGTCCTCGTCGCAAACCGAGGCGAAATCGCAGTGCGAATCATTCGGGCCTGCAAGGCCCTTGGGATTGGCACTGTCGTCACGGTTTCCGAGGCCGACAAAGACAGCTTAGCCGCCCGCCTCGCGGATCGCGCCGTATGCATCGGCGGTCCGCGCCCCGGCGAGAGCTACCTGAACATCGAGGCTATCGTCGCCGCAGCCCGAGGGACGGGCGCCGATGCTGTTCATCCTGGCTACGGCTTCCTTGCGGAGCGCCGCCGCCTTGCTGACGCTTGCCATGAGAACGGATTAATTTTTGTCGGGCCGCCTGGCGAAGTCATCGAAAAGATGGGCAACAAGATTGAGGCTCGTATCATTGCCGAGCGTTGCGGCGTTCCCATCGTCCCCGGATCCGACAAGGTACGAAGCGTCGCTGATGCTAGCGAGGTGGCAGCGCGCATCGGCTATCCACTGCTGCTGAAAGCCGCCGCCGGCGGCGGCGGTCGCGGGATGCGAATCGTTATCGAAGAGTCAGGCTTACGCTCAGCCTTCGAATCTGCTGCGGCCGAGGCAGGTGCGGCTTTTGGAGACGATACGATCTACATCGAGCGCTATATCCGGCATGCTCGACATATCGAAGTGCAAATCATTGGCGATAAGCACGGCAACCTAGTTCATCTCGGAGAGCGTGATTGCTCCTCCCAGCGTCGCTATCAGAAAATCATTGAGGAAGCCCCCGCACCATTTCTTGATTCTTTGCGCTCAAGGATTCACGAGGCGGCTCTGAAGCTTGCTCGCGAGGTCCGCTATGAGAATGCCGGGACAATCGAATTCATCGTGGACCGCGACGCCGACGAGTTCTACTTCCTCGAAATGAACACGCGTATCCAAGTCGAGCACCCTGTGACCGAGATGATCACTGGTATCGACATCGTACAAGAGCAACTTCGGGTTGCGGCTGGCGCTCCATTGAGCTTTCGGCAGGAAGACATCCGCTTTTGGGGTCACTCAATCGAATGTCGTGTGAACGCAGAGTCGGCACGCGATGGTTTTCGACCAAGTCCGGGGCGGATCACCGTTTGGCGCTCACCTGAGGGACCGCAGATCCGAATCGATACTCACTGCGCCGCTGGATATCTGGTCCCTCCCTACTACGACTCGATGCTCGCCAAGGTAATCGTACATGCGCCAGACCGAATGGCTGCGATTATACTTTTGGAAAGGGCTTTGTCCGAGATGGTCGTAGAGGGCGTGTCGACGACGATCCCATTCGTCGCGAAAGTCATTGCGAAGCCTGACTTTCGCGACGGTCAAACCCACGTACGCTGGATTGAGGAATTGCTCGCGCAGTTCCCGGACACTGTGAATTAAGGAATGCAGGAGAACTCTATGGCGGCCAATTCCGAAGTTCGCTTCGTTGATACGACATTGCGTGACGGCAACCAGTCCCTCTGGGCGCTCCAAATGTCTAGCGCAATGATCCTCCCTGTCGCCGCGCGATTGGACGAAGCTGGGTATTCGACGGTCGAAGTGATGGCGCCAGCCCATTTCAAGACGATCGTACGTGATCTGCGCGACGACCCGTGGGAGCGGATCCGCCGCGTCGCCAAGCTAATACCGAATACGCCGCTTGCAGTCATGCAGCAGTGCAGCATCACCGGATTTGGCATTGTCCCCAAATGTATGGTGAAGCTGTGGATGGAGCGTCTGGCCGCGAACGGCATCCGTCGTCTCCACCTCATGGAGGCATCGAATGACTTTGGCCTGCGCGTGCCCGACTACATCGCGTTCGCGCACGAAGCCGGCATCGAAGTCTGTCTCGCAATCACCTACTCCGTCTCTCCTAAGCACACGGACGAACACTTCATCCAAAAGACGAGGGATGCCGTTAAGAGCGGGGCTAAAGCGATCTTCTTGAAGGATCCAGGCGGGCTACTTACCCCTGAGCGCGTCCAAGCTCTCGCTCCGACGATGCTTGCAGTGGCGGGAGACATTCCGGTCGAAATTCACTCGCATTGCACAACTGGCCTTGCGCCCTTGTGCTACCTTGAGGCCGTCAAAGCGGGGATTAGGACGCTCCACGTGGCTATCCCGCCGCTCGCGAATGGCTCGTCACAGCCATCCGTTTTTAATGTCGCAAGCAACCTCCGCTTCCTGGGATACGATCCGAAGATCGATGAAAGTGCGATACGACTTGTCGCCGACCATTTCGACTTTGTCGCGAAGCTGGAGAGTAGACCAATTGGAGCGCCGGTCGAGTACGACTACTATCAGTATGTCCACCAAATCCCGGGTGGCGTCATCAGCAATCTACACCGTCAGCTCACCCAGCTGAAATTGATCGATCGTCTCCCTGACGTTATCAATGAAACCATTCGGGTCCGCAAAGAATTCGGCTACCCGATCATGGTGACGCCTTTCTCGCAATTCGTCGCGACTCAAGCATCGATCAACGTCGCGCTCGGGGAGCGGTATAAGCAGGTCGTTGACGACCTGATCTATTACGCGCTCGGATTCTGGGGCAAAGACGCAGCCGCAGCAATCGACCCGAACGTCATGGACCGCATTATGTCACTTCCGCGGACCAAGGAATTGCGAAACTGGGAGCCGCCGGAGCCCACCCTCAAACAAATGAAAGAGCAATTTGGTGGCCCCGATCTATCCGACGACGAATTGCTCCTACGTTACATAATCGGCAGCGACGACGATTTACGTGCCATGCGGGCGGCCGGTCCTATTGTCGAGGACCGCTATTTGACGGGCGAAACCCCGCTTGCAACATTGCTCTATGAGTTAATGAAACGGCCCGATTTGAGAGCGTTCTCCATGCACTCAAAAGACGTCTCGGTCGAGATGGAGGCATAAGCCGCATAGTTGCATTGCCCGAGCGGCCTGCCCCACGTTGCGGGCAGGCATTTGGTCCGCCGCTAGCCGCTCTTATTCACGAGGCGCGTAATTTGAGGCTGGCGAGCGTGGCGTAAACGCCTGATACGGCGTAGGATTTGGTTGCTTACACCGATCCATTCCAGCGCATCGCGCCAGCCACGCCCGCCATGCCCGACACTACGATCCTGCCGTTTTCGTTTCCAGCCGTCGCCCGCAAGAAAATCACAGCCGATTTCGACGGCGGCCGCCTCACGTCGGACGGCGGCGTCATGCTGCTGGCGATGGCCGAGCGTCGTCTGGGGATCGCCGACAGGCTCGCGGACGCGTTTCCGGATCGTAGCCATCCGGCGTAGGCCGCAGGTGCCTGCTTGCTGAACGTTTGGTGATTGGCGGGTCAATCTACAGGGGATGCAGGATTCCGTCGGACCTGAGAGTTTCGATGGCCTTGTCGAGGGTCAGGCCGCGATAGAGGCGGAACCACTCGCCCGTGTGGCGATGCCACTGAATGTCGAAGCGGTCGGGGCCGATCCAATCGAGGCGAGCGAACGGCGCATCGAACTCTTCGCCGGGATTGTCCGGGAAGCCGGATCGATAGCGCTGTATGAAGCGATATTTGGCGCCATGCCATTTGCCGAGAATGTCGACAGGATAGTTGAACTCGGTCGGTTGGATCGAAGGCAGGAAGCGAGGCTTCAGGAAGTCATCGATCAGCCGTTCGCACGCGGTGGTAACGCGAGCCTTTTCGGCCTCGGAGAATGCGGCGTTCGGTTTAAGCGGCTTGCGCAAGGCTGATAGGCGCCTTCCGCCAGTTCCAGGGGAGCAGTTCATCAAGCCGGTGCGCCGGATGGGCAGCGATGCGCGCAAGGACGTCGGCGAGCCAGGCCTGCGGATCGACGCCATTCATCTTCGCGGTGACGATAAGACTGTACATGGCCGCGGCGCGCTGGCCGCCGCGGTCAGATCCACAGAACAACCACGATTTTCTTCCCAGCGCGATACCACGCAGACCGCGCTCGGCGGCATTGTTGGACATGCAAACGCGTCCGTCATCAAGGAACAGTGTGAAGGCCGACCAGCGCTTCAGCATGTAATTGACCGCCTTCACCAGATCGTGTCGGGGCGACAGCTTCGCTGCCTGCTCACGCATGTAGGCTTGGAGTTCGTCGACGAGAGGCCGGCTCGAGGCTTGCCGAACCGCAACGCGCTCCTGTGGGCTCTTGCCGTTGATGGAGCGCTCGATTGCAAACAGAGCGTCGATGCGGCGCACGACCTCGATTGCGATCGGCGACAAAGGGATTTCCTTCTTGCCCGCAGCCTTGCGGCGCGCGTTCTCCTCGAGATCGGCCATGGCGAAGAACGGTCGGCGACCGTGAACCCAACACGCCGCCTCACGAACGGGCCCCGGCTTTCGGTCCGCCAGATAGAGCTTGTTGTAGCCGTCGTAGGCGTCGGCCTGCAGGATGCCGGCATATCCCGCCAGATGCGCCTGCGGATGTTCGCCCCGCCGATCGCGCGAGTAGTAGAACATCGCTGCGGGCGGCCCGGCGCCGCCGAACGGCTTGTCGTCGCGAACGTAGACCCAGCAGCGCCCCGTGTCGGTCT
>JAJYAH010000156.1 GCA_021779635.1 Pseudomonadota bacterium
TTCCGATCTCGGAAACAGCACCGCGCCGACCACGATCATCCCCGCCACCAGACAGGCCGCGAGAAATCCGAACAGAATGACGAACAGCCGACCGATCAGCGCCATGCATTCAAACCACGTTTGCCGTCATTACGAGCCAACGGGTCGCGCGAACGCGCGACAGGCTCCACGAAGCAACCCGGAGAGGCGGACAAAACGGATCGCTTCGTCGCTTGCGCTCCTCGCAATGACGGCCAGAACTACAAGCCGCGACATCGCTCAATCCGTCATCGCCATGGCGCGCAGCGCCTGCCGCTCGCGCGCCGACAATTTCTCGGTCTCCGACTTCAACTGGCCGCAGGCCGCCAAGATATCGCGGCCGCGCGGCGTGCGCACCGGCGAGGAGTAACCGGCGTTGAAGATATATTCCGAGAACTTTTCGATCTGGTCCCAGTCGGAACATTCGTAACGCGTGCCCGGCCATGGATTGAACGGAATGAGATTGATCTTGGCCGGAATCCCCTTCAGCATTTTTACCAGCATCCTGGCGTCATCCAGCGAATCGTTGACCCCTTTCAGCATCACATATTCGAAGGTGATGCGCCGCGCATTGGACGAGCCGGGATAATCGCGGCAGGCCTGCAGCAATTCGGCAATCGGATATTTGCGGTTCAGCGGCACCAGCTCGTTGCGCAATTCGTCACGCACCGCATGCAGCGAGATCGCCAGCATGACGCCGATTTCATCGCCGGTCCGGACGATGTTGGGCACCACGCCGGAGGTCGACAGCGTGATCCGGCGGCGGGAAATGCCGATGCCCTCATTATCGGCGACGATCAAGAGCGCATCACGCACCGCTTCGAAATTATACAACGGCTCGCCCATCCCCATCATCACCACATTGGTGACAAGACGGCTGCCGGTCGGGGTCGTGCGGTCGGCCCAGTCATTGAGGCGATCGCGCGCCACCATGATCTGGCCGACGATTTCACCCGCGGTGAGGTTGCGCACCAGCCGTTGCGTGCCGGTGTGGCAGAACGAGCAATTCAGCGTGCAGCCGACCTGCGATGAAACGCACAACGTGCCGCGGTCGGTCTCCGGAATATAGACGCACTCGACTTCATGTGCCTTCTCGAGCTTGTCGCCGCTCGGCAATCGCAGCAGCCATTTGCGGGTGCCGTCGTTGGAAACCTGCTCGGCGACCACTTCGGGGCGCGCGACCGTGAAATGCTGCTCGAGCTGGACGCGCATTTCCTTGGAGATACTCGTCATCTCGTCGAAGCGCTGCGCGCCGCGGACATAGATCCAGTGCCAGAGCTGCTGAACGCGCATCTTGCGCTGGGCCGGCGCCACGCCAATGGCGCCAAGCCGATCGGCAATCTCCGTGCGCGACAGCCCGACCAGCGACGGCTTTGCCGGCGGCACGTAGGTTTCGAGCGCGATCTTTTCCAGCGGCGCGTCGGCGCGCGCAGGCATCTGCGCCGGCGTCGCGCTCTCAGCGGATACGGTTCCGGTCGAAATGCCCGTCATTGCGTCACGATCTCGTTCATGGAGCATCAGATAGGCCTTCCAAGCGCCGCTGGAAAGGCAACAAATGCATCACTCCTGACTGGAAAGTCGTTTAGCGCCGGCAATCCTGCGCCAGCCTGTCGAGCGCCTGGGAAAGGCCCTTCATCGAAAACGTGTCGGTGGTCTCGGTGCCCTTCGCCGACACACCCTTGACCACCACATCGGCGGCCTTGCGCATGGCCTCGACCATCCGCTCTTCCTCGGCGGCGTTCTTGATCCAGAGGCCGTCGCCCTGGGTGTACATCGCGTAAGTGGCACCACCGACCTCCAGCGTCGATTCCGACCCCGGCTTGAGCGCGTAGCCGATCATGATCGAGACTTCATTGGTGACTTTCTCGGCCGGACGCGTGGAGACGAAAGCGTAGGCCGGGTCACGCGGACGGTTCGGCGGATTGGTTCTCGACGACGCGGGCTTGGCGAGCGCGAAGCATACCTTTTTGCCATTTGGCGTTGCGGTATAGGCCCCCCAGGTGCCGAACTGGCCGATCAGCGTCGGCTCCGCGCCACCCGCCGCAGCGGCGGCTGCCGATACGGCTGGCTTGGGCGCTGAAGACTTGGACGCCGAAGACTTGGACGCCGAAGACTTGGCCGCCGAAGATTTGGCCGCACTTTTCGACGCCGCGCTTTGCGCCTGCGCGGGGATCGCGACCCCGCAACAAAGCGCACTCGCCGCCAGAATTATCAGCATTCGCCGCACGGACATGACCAAATCTGGTTCCCTCATCATTGTGACTGGAAGATGGCCCGGCGTGGCGGCGTCGCAGGCCGATGGATAGCGGGGAAAAGCCTTTTTGGGAAGGCAGTTACGGGGCAGAGAGCCGACGCCTCCGGCAACGCCGTGGCGCGCTTGCCGGCGCCGTTCGGCATCAGTTTTTCGACCGCGCCGTCCGCTGCTTTTCCCACTGCGCGTCGCTCCAATGCAGCAGGTCCTCGGCGCCTGAGCTGCGTAAATGCGCGCCGCCATCCTGCACCACCATCTCGCCGTTGATGTATCCGGCCCGGTCGGAGATCAGGAAACTCGCCAGATCGGCGAGTTCGCCAAGTTCGCCGACACGCCCGAGCGGATTTCGGGAGGCCGGCCCTTCGTCACGCCCCTCGGGATGAAGCTGGCCCGATGCGCCCGGGGTCGGAAACGGACCGGGTGCAATCGCCACCGTGCGGACACCCTTCGGTCCCCATTCCACCGCGAGGCTTTTGGTCATCGCAAGAATGGCGGATTTCGCCATCGCCGAAGGCACTGTGAAGGCGCGGCCGGTAATGGTCGAGGTCGACAGGATGCTCAGCACCACGCCCTTGTGTCCGCCTTCGATCCAGCGTCTGCCCGCACCGAGCGTGCAATACATCGCGCCATGCAGGGTCGGCGCCAGCACCGCATCGGCCGCGCGAAACGACAATCGCTCGGTCTGCGCGATGAAGGTGGCGGCGGCATTGTTGACCAGCACATCGAGCGGAGCGGCGCGCCAGATCGCGTCCAGCATGGCCTCGACCGACGCACCGTCGCGAATGTCGCATTTGATCGCGCTGACCTTGCCGCCGAGATCATCGCGCAGCTGCGCCGCGGTCGCCTCCAGCAATTCAAGCCGGCGACCGCAGATGATCAGTTCGGCGCCGAGTTCGACGAAGCGGCGTCCCATCGCCGCGCCGAGCCCGGAACCCCCGCCGGTGACCAATATCCGCTTTCCCGCCAGCAACCCTGTTTCAAACATTGTTAGAACCCTCGATCGACCAGCAGCCATGCCGTCCCGAATCAGATTGTAGCCCGGCTGCAAATCCGGCATGAAGCATCCAGCATTATTTGTGTGTCCGAAAATCAGGTGTGTCCATGAAAGCCATTCTCTGCTCGCAATATTGCGGCCCCGACGATCTCGTGCTGGCCGATGTCCCCGACCCCGTAGCCGGGCCCGGCGAGGCTGTGATCACGATCAAAGCTGCGGCGCTGAATTTCTTCGACCTGCTGATGATCCAGGGCAAGTATCAGATCAAGCCGCCGTTTCCGTTTTCCCCGGCGGCGGAAGTCGCCGGCGTGATCGAGAGCGTCGGCGCCGGCGTCAGCAGCCTGAAGGTCGGCGACCGCGTGGTGGCGTCGTGCGGCCATAATGGCGCACGCGAGAAGATTGCGCTGCCCGCCGACTCCATTGTCAAAATTCCCGACAATCTGGATTTCGACCGCGCCGCCGGCATCATCATCATTTACGGCACCGCGCTGCATGCGCTGGAAGACCGCGCCAGCCCGAAAGCGGGCGAGACCCTGGCGGTACTCGGCGCCGCGGGCGGCACGGGTCTCGCCGCCTGCGAACTCGGCAAGTTGATGGGCCTCAAGGTGATTGCCTGTGCCTCCTCGGAGGAGAAGCTTGAATTCGCCAAGGCGCACGGCGCCGAGCTCGGCCTGAACTATGCCACCGAAGATCTGAAGGAAGGCCTGCGCCGCCTCACCGGCGGCAAGGGCGCCGACATCATCTTCGATCCGGTCGGCGGCAGCTATGCGGAAGCAGCCTTGCGTTCGATCGCGTGGGAAGGCCGTTTCCTGGTGATCGGCTTTGCTGCCGGCGACATTCCGAAAATGCCGCTCAATCTGGCGCTGCTGAAGGGTTGCGATATCCGCGGCGTGTTCTGGGGCCACTGGGCGCGACTCAATCCGGCCAAGAACCGCGTCAATCTGGAAAAACTGGTGAAGTGGACCGCGGAAGGCAAGATCTCCTCCCACGTCGACCGCACCTTCCCGCTGGCGCAAACCGCCGAAGCGCTAAAAGTGCTCGCCGGCCGCAAGGCGATGGGCAAGGTGATCCTGCATCCGTGAGGCAGGAGCCTGTATGCCTGTATCAAGAATGCAGACGCTCAGATCGGTACGAATATTTCCTGTTCGGCGCCGACGCCCTTGAGCGTAAACGCGCCGAGGGATTGAGCGGCAATCCCTCCGGCTTTGACGAAGTCGGACGACAGCAGCAGCTTCCGGCCAAGCTCCCGGCACATCGATTCGATGCGCGCGGTGAGATTGACCGCCGGCCCGATCACCGTGAAATCGAGCCGGGTGTCGCTGCCGATATTGCCGTACATCACGTCGCCGACAAGAAGCGCCAGGCCGTACTCGATGCGCGCCAGCCCGGCGCTCTCCCGCCGCAGGTTCTCGTCGACCAGCGCCCCCTGCGCGCGCGTCGCGGCAGCCAGCGCGGCGCCGCACCGCGCCGCAGCGTCGCCTTCGATCGGGAAAATCGCCAGCATCGCATCCCCGATGAACTTCAGCACTTCGCCGCCCTGCGCCGCGACCGCGTCGCACATCGGGCCGAAATAGCAATTGAGAAGATCGATCAGCGCGTCGCGCGGCAGCGCTTCGGACAGGTTGGTGAAGCCTCTGAGATCACAAAGCCAGATCACGGCCCGGATGGTTTCGCCGGTGCCGCGCTGGATCTGGCCTTCGAGCACGCGGCCTCCGGATTGCTGCCCGACATAGGTATCCAGCAAGGTGCGCGCGGTGCGGCGCAGCGCCTGCACGTCGAGATTGAACGCGACCGCGGGGATCATCGTCTCGAACAACGCCAGTTCGTCGCTGTCGAACCCGCCGCGACGCGTGGTCGCCAACGACAGCGCCTTGTGGCTGCCATCGGCGAACGGAACGGAGTGCACGACATAATCGGTGAAGCCTTCGCGGCGCAGGTCCTCCAGAATGGAGAACTCGCCGTCGCGCGGCGGCGCGGTGAGATCGCAGCGCACCGGGCCACCGCCGTCATAGGCGATCCGGATCGGGCTGTGCAGTATCGACGCCGGTGTGTCCGGCCCCAGACGGTACAGGCGCTCGGTCGCGCCCTTGCCGAGTTGCCACAGGCCGCTGAAGGAAAAAATCTGCGGATGGAGGATCGGAACGCCGGTCGTGATGCGCGAGACATCCACCTCCGCGGCGCGCAACTCGTGGGCAAAGGCCTGCAGAAAATCGCTGGAGTCAGCGTGCTTGCGCGCGTCGGTCATCAGCCAGCGAATAACCGGATGCGTTTGGTCTCTCGCGGCCGGCTTCAACTCTATTCTCGCGATCCGCTCACCCGCTGCAGCGCGACGCGGGCAGCGTCGCGGTGGTCCGAGGTGATGTGGGTAGCGACCAGCCGGATCGCGGTGGCGAGCACCGCGGCGTCGTCGGTAAAGCCGAGCACCGGCAGCATGTCCGGGATAAAATCGAACGGCAGGACGAAGTAGGCGATGGCGCCGAGCAGCGTCGCCTGCACATGGCGCGGCGTCTCTTTGTCGAACGCGCAATAATAGGCCGCCAGCAAATCCTCGGCGAACGGAAGCCTGGCGAGCACCCGCTTCAGCTTGAACCAGAAGCGCCTGCGCACGCTTTCGCGGTCCTGAGCCAGCCGGTCGGCCGGTTCAAAACCCACGGTATATTCGGTTGCCATCATCCCGGCTCCCTAGAACGGCGGTAAATCGCCGCGGCGTAAACATCCTCACTTGGGGTGTCGTGCTAATCTGGGGATGTCTTGCCCGACCGCAAGCTTATGGCAGGCCGGTCAGGCCACGCCGAGCTGCCCGGCGATTGCGTTCATGGCCGTTGCGAGATCAATGTCGCGCGCGGTGACGCCGCCGGCATCGTGGGTGGCAAGGACCACTTCGACCGTCTTGTAGACGTTGCGCCATTCGGGATGATGGTCGCTCCTTTCGGCCACCAGCGCGGCGCGGGACATGAACCCGAAGGCTTCGTTGAAATCCTTGAAAACAAAGGTCCGCGCGATCGCCTCGCGCCCCGGCGTCTCGGTCCATCCCGGCAAGGTCTTCAGGGCCGATTTTCGCGCCTCCGCCGACAGCCGCTCCACCATGATCGCCTTCCTCCCGTTTTGCGCCAGTCATACCCTAACACCGAACGGCATGCCCGGGATCCAGGTCCGGGATCCCGTGTCGCATGGCAAGCAAAGCTGAGAAGTAGCAAGGCTGGTTCAGGATCGGGCAGGCGTCGTGGTTCGCCCGTTCCCCTCGCCCTTCGCAGATCGATCAGGGCGATTTTGAACCAAAACCACGGGAGAATCGCAGCTTTTTGGCGTCCTTTCGATCGCAATGCTCGCTCAAGCGGCGCCATGGTCCGAAGATCGGATCCCGACATGGTAACCATGACGGCGATGTAACTCGGAGCTGGCGGGAAATTTGCTACAATGTCGATCTAACCATATTGGGCCTGTGACATTGAGCCTCAAGCGGTTGTTTGCCAGATGACCGAGGGTCTCGACCTTGTCGAGCCGGCGGCGCCGCCGCGCCCGGCGAAGCAAAAGGCGGCGTTCATTACGTTGGCGGGTGTGCTCGCCATCGTCGGAGCGCTCGCGGGCAGCTACTACTTTGCGATGCGGCCGGAGATCTTGCGGATCGCGGTCGGGCCGGCGAACAGCGACGACATCAAGGTGGTCCAGGCCCTGACCCAGGCCTTTGCCCAGGCGCACGGCCATGTCCGGTTGCACCCCATTCAGACCGATGGCTCGGCCGCGAGCGCCCAGGCGCTGGCCGACGACAAGGTCGATCTTGCCATCATTCGCGGCGATCTCGGCGTGCCGAAAAATGCGCAAGCCGTGGCGACGCTGCGCAAGAGCCTCGTGGTGTTGTGGGTGCCCGCGCCAGCGAAGGGCCAGGGCAAGAAGGCAGCGGCCAGGATCACCAAGATCGCGCAGCTCGCCGGACACCGGGTCGGGGTCATCGGCCGCACCGAAGCCAATGTCAATGTGCTCAAACTGATCCTGAAGCAATACGGCGTCGATCCGGCCAAGGTCGCCATCCTTCAGTTTCCGGCCAGCGAAGCCGTGGACGCCATTCGCGGCCAGAAGGCGGATGCTTATCTCGCCACCGGGCCGATCAGCGGCCGGGCCACCATGGATGCGATCGCCGCATCGACGCACGACGGCAAAACGCCGACCTTCCTCGCTATCGATTCGGCCGAGGCGATCGCACAAAACCATCCGATGTACGAAGCGTCGGATATCCCCGCCGGCGCCTTTGGCGGCTCGCCCGACAGGCCGGACGACGAGGTGAAGACGATCAGCTTCGCCCATCATATCGTCGCACGTAAGGGGCTTTCGGATTCAACTGTCGCCGCCTTCACCCGGCAGTTGTTTGCGATCCGGCAAGCGGTGATGGCGGAATTCCCGCTGGCGGCCAAAATCGAAACCCCGGACACCGACAAGGATGCCGCGATCCCGGTGCATCCGGGCGCGGCGGCCTTTATCGACGGTGAGGAAAAAACCTTCCTCGATCGCTACAGTGATTTCATCTGGTGGGGACTGATGGGCCTGTCGGCGATGGGGTCCGCCGGCGCGTGGTTCGCCGGTTATCTCAAGAAGGATGAGCGCAACAACAACACCTCGCTGCGGGAACGGCTGCTCGACATGCTCGCGGCCGCGCGCCGCAGCGATTCGGCCGAAGAACTCGACCAAATGCAGGCCGAGGCAGACGATATCCTGCGCAAGACGCTGCTCTGCTTTGAGCGTGGCGCCATCCAGCAGGGATCCTTGACCGCCTTCAATATCGCGCTCGAGCAATTCCACAACGCGGTCGCCGACCGCAAGGCGCTGCTGATGAGCATGGCGCAAAACCCGCAAAGGGCCGGCACCCCGTTGCGGGTGACCGGAACCTTGTAGGCGATTGCCGCTGTAATCGCGCCGTCACATCATCTTCCTGGTCCTAAGGCGTTTTCGAGCGAAGTGGGTACCGGTTCGCGTGAAGAAAACGCGTCAAAACAATGGACCAGGGCGATCGCGCATCCTGTCGGCCGATAAGGAGGCTTTGCATGACGGTTGAGGTTCCCCGCAGGGTTTTCCGCAAACTCTCCCGCCGGCGTTTTCTTTCCACCGGCGCCGCTGCGCTCGGCGTGATGGCGATGCCCCATCTCAGCCGAGGCGCCGACCGGCCGCAAATCGTCCACGGTGTGCAATCCGGCGACGTCGGAACCGACGGCGGCGTGGTGTGGGCGCGGGCGGACCGGCCGTCGCAAATGCTGGTCGAGGTCGCGACCTCCGAGTCGTTCAGCAATGCACGGGTCTTGCCGCCGATCGCAGCATTGCCCGAGAGCGACTTCACCGCGAAAATGCTGCTGGAAAACCTCCCCGCAGGGCAGGATATTTTTTATCGCGTCAGGTTCCGCGACCTGTCGCATATCAATATTTCCAGCGAGCCGGTCGTCGGCCGATTCCGCACCGCGCCGAGCGACCGGCGCGACGTCAGTTTCGTCTGGGGCGGCGATGTCGCCGGACAGGGCTGGGGCATCAATCCCGACGACGGCGGCATGCTCACCTTCGCCACCATGCGCAAGCACCAGCCGGACTTCCTGCTGCATTCCGGCGACACCATCTACGCCGACGGCATCATTGCCGCCGAGGTCAAATTACCCGGCGACAAGATCTGGAAGAACGTCACGATCCCGGAGAAGGCCAAGGTGGCCGAGACGCTCGACGAATTCCGCGCGGCGCACAAGTACAATTTTCTCGACGACAATGTGCGCGCGTTCAATGCCGAAGTGCCGATCTTCGTGCAATGGGACGACCACGAGGTCACCAACAACTGGTCGCCGTCGAAGCAGCTTCCCGCCGCCTACCGGGAGCGCGACATCACGCTGCTGGCCGCACGCGCCGCGCGCGCGTTTCACGAGATGTATCCGATACGTGAAAGCATTGCCGAGCCGGGCCGGGTTTATCGCAGCCTCGGCTACGGCCCGCATCTCGACGTGTTCATGCTGGACGAGCGCAGCTATCGCGGCCCCAATGGTCCGAACCAGCAAGCCACTTACGGGCCGGACAGCTATTTCATCGGGCCCGACCAGCTCGCCTGGCTGAAGCGGGCGCTCTTGAACTCGCGCGCCACCTGGAAGGTGATCGCCTCCGACATGCCGCTCAGCCTGGTGGTGTATGATGACGCGCCGAATAAATCGGGCTCGGAAGCCTTTGCGCAAGGCGACGGACCGCCGCGCGGCCGTGAACTCGAAATTGCCGACCTGCTGCGCTTCATCAAGACATCGGGCGTCGTCAACACCGTGTGGCTGACGGCGGACGTGCATTACACCGCCGCGCATTACTACAACCCGGACAAGGCGCAATTCGCGGATTTCGAGCCGTTCTGGGAATTCGTCTCCGGTCCCTTGCACGCCGGAACCTTCGGGCCGAACGAGCTCGACAATACCTTCGGCCCCGAGGTGCGATTCATGGAGGCACCCGCCCCCGGCCGGCAGAATCTGCCGCCATCGGCCGGCATGCAGTTCTTCGGTCACGTCAAGATCGACGGCAAGTCAGGGCAGCTGACGGTAACCTTGCGGAATCGCGCCGATACGGCGCTGTGGTCGACAACGCTCGATCCCAAACAGGGATGACAGGCCGGTGCGGTGGGTACCGGCTCGCGCGGAGCGTCAGCCCTCGATCGCCCTGCCGGCCCGGCTTCTCAGCAAGGCCTTCAGCGCGTCGGTTGAATAGGGCTTGGTCAGCCTCGGCCTGTCGGCAAAGTCCGCCGCCAGCCTGCCATCGGCGCCATATCCGGTGATGAAGACGAAGGGAATCTCCAGCGCCTCCAGCCGCTCGGCAATAGGGAAGCTTTTTTCGCGGGTCAGACTGACGTCAAGCAGCGCGAAATCCGGAGCGCGGTCGGCAATCAGGTCGAGCGCTCTCGCCACATTTCCCGCGGTCCGCACCGCCTTCACCCCGAAACCAAGAATCGTGTCCTCGAAGTCGAGCGCGATGATCGGGTCATCCTCGACGATGAGCACGTCCTGGGGCATGCAGGGGGTGGTTTCCATAAGCTCGCTGACGACCGGTCGAAGCAACGAAAGTCCGAGCCGTGCTCGAACCGGACCGGCCGCCGAGGCCAAAAAAAGCACATCGACCGGTTCCCGAAAGTGAAACCATCACACCGCGTGTTTGTTTGTCTGTGCACTTGTGCACACAGCAACCGGCGTCGGCGGACATCGTGGCGGCTACCGGTGAGGGGTTCGAGAATGATCGTAAACGGAAACACCGCTGGCAGCGCCGACCGCCCCGGCAACAATTTGCTGCGGCGGCTCAGCGCCAGCGACTTCGCGCTGCTTGCACCGCATCTCGTGCACCAAGCGGCGCAACCCAACGAACTGCTTTACAATCCTGGCGACGATGTCGAGATCGTGCATTTTCCCTGTGGGCCTGCGCTCGCGTCTTATCTGGTTCCCCACGAGGACGGCCGCGACGTCGAAACCATTCTGGTCGGCCGCGAAGGCGCCGTTGGCGGCATCGTCAGCGACGGAAATCTGCCGGCCTATACCCGCATCACCGTCAAATTCGGCGGCCCGTTCGTGCGCCTGGCGGTCGGAAAGCTGAATGCGGCGAAAGTAAAATCAGCCACATTGAACAACGTTTTCGCACGCTACGCAGACTGCATGCTGGCCCAGATGTTCCAGTCGACCGCCTGCAACGCGATCCATTCGATTGAGCAGCGCACCGCCAAATGGATCATTTCGGCGATGGAGCGTGCCGACGGCAACAACGTCGTGCCGCTCACCCATGAACAGCTCGCGACCCTGCTGGGGGTCGGCCGCAGCTATGCGAGCCGCGTGATCCAGACCTTCAAGGCCGAAGGGATTCTTCAGACCCGCCGCGGCTCTATCCTGGTGTCCGACCCGGAAGCCCTCCGTTCCCGGGCCTGCCTCTGTAATGAATCTGTCAAAAACCACTTCGAGGAAGTGTTGCGCGGGGTTTATCCTGCCGAAGCGGCCGACAACGGCTAGCGCGGGCCGGGTTTGGCGCGAAAATCAGCTCACCAAATCGCAAACAACGCATTGTTTTCCGGCGATTTCTGACTATATTGCGCCGCAACGAGTAAGGTGTGCCCGGTC
>JAJYAH010000939.1 GCA_021779635.1 Pseudomonadota bacterium
ACAGCCCTGTTGCCCTGGTCGCCATCGACCGGAACAGGTGGTCGTCATCCACCGGAAACGGTGGTCGCCTTCAACCGGAAACCCTGGTCGCCATGGACCGGCGCGCGCAAATTGTCGACGCTGCCTCTGATTCGCACCGCACGAGGAGGCAAAGTCCCGTGCGCCGCCAACGCGGACGACGAACGATATGCCGACTTCATTCGCCGCCCTGAGGTCGGCCCCTCGTACGATGAGCTATGGAAGCTAGCGGCAAGCTCTACAGAAACAGACCCAGCAGAACGAGATGTATCTGAGGGATGGTCTGAAGTTGTCGAAGGTTGGGCAGAGCTTGGAGTCGAAGTTTCGTGGGTCGATCTTAAGGTGATCGGCGAGCGTGCCTCCGAGGGTATCGAGGACGTGTCCGAGCTACTGGTCGATGATGATCCGTTCGAATGGCTGTCCCACTACTATAAGGCCGTAGGCAAAACGTGGGAGGCGAGCGGTATTACCAAGAATCACTTGGACCATCTCATGCCCGATCAGCACGGACAGTTGCGGGACGCCGACGATCTCAAGATCGATGGCGATGTTGCTGAGCGCACCAAGGAACTCGCCGCGGATGTCGGTATCGACATTCGGGCAGAATTGCTGGACAACATCCTAATTGAGAGATTAACCGAGCAAGATTTCAGAGCAGGCCTCTCCGCTGTTCGCGAAGCGACAGACGGCGACTCACCGAAGAAGATGCTCTTGGCAGCCTCTTGCATCACGTTGCGGCGTCGCTCCCGGACGAGCAAAGGGTTGCCGAGCAGCACGGGAAGGCAATCAACGCCAGCATGGGCCTTCTAACCCACCTCTGGGACACCGGAGGAAAAGCTGCTGAAGCGACTGCGTGGCGAGTACCTCTTCTCGCAACGGACGGAGCAACCTACAAAGCAAGTCGTCGTCGAACCATAATTCTGCCGGTGTCGACCTGGCCGGAAGCTGCGCGTCAGTTTGCGTCAGCGTATCCGCCGGGCCGCGTGCTAGACGAACGGTATGCCGCCGCCGGAGAGCCGATGCTGGCGGCGCTCACCGAGTGGGGTGTCGCGTATACCGGATTGATCGTGATGATCGAGCGCGATGAAATTCAGGAGCGAGGGCTCAAGCCGATCGCGGCGGAGCCGGAGCAAGTGATCGGAGCGAGCCTTCACGGAACAGTTTTGTCGCAAATTGCGCTCCTAGAACCAGAATTGCTCAATTATTGCAGGCAAACGCGAGAAAGAGCTCAAGCACTGTTCGGGCTTGTGGTCTGCTATATCGCACCCGCAGATACCTCATGGCGCGCGACCGCCGAGATGGCCGTAAAGACGAAGGAGGGTGAGAAGATTGTCTCGCTCACGCCGTCGCTATGGCTGAGCGATCTGCGCAGCAAGTCATGGATACCTGTCGATGAGGATGGCGCCATCGTGCACTACCCGGCAACCGCAGCTCTCGTGCGGGACCTTCTCGATGCAGAATGGCTTCATGGCAATCCCGACGGTGGTAAACTGCTCGTGCAGCACTTCGGACTCGACGCACTTGATGTTGGGTTATTGGCCGCCGCAAGCGACGAAGAGACCCGACAGAAACTCCGTGACAGTCTTGCCAAGATCATTGAGGTCGTTGGAGCAAACTCTCAAGTGATAGAAGAGTTGGCCGTGAAGGCGCAACAGCGTCAGCGCGACGTCAATCTCATGCGCAAACTCGGTCTGGCCGTACAACAATGCGTGCTTGAGGCTCTTGAGGCACGCAATCTGAAAGTTGACCCGGATGATTACGGCTACGACTTTCTAGTATCTCTGAACGAAGACGATCCAGACGAGATGTCGTCTCAATTTCAAATCGCGCAATACAAGGTCGAGGTAAAGACGACGACCAATGGCGAACCTCGGCTGACGCCGCTCCAAGCAAGGACTTGCGCATCTGAGCCAGAGACATTTGTGCTTTGCGTGGTCGATCTTCGTGACTACCCAGCCGACATCCACGCTGTCGAATGGACGTCGGGCATGGTTTCGCCGCTCTGCCGGTTGCTGGCCGGGACCGAAATTCCGATTCGGGAGACGCTGTCATTTATTGAGAACGCCGAGGGGAGCGACGTTCCTATCCGGAATGTTGCCGCCCCGCGATACGCCGTGGGAGCGGACATCTGGGAAGCGGGAGTGGACTTTGACGAATGGGTCGATACCGCGTTCGATACTGACGACGCCTAGGGCTAGGTAATGGGCAATATTGGCATTCTTGTTCTAGAATGCATCGTTTGACGCTGGGTGAGCAACGTCGTCCGCGATCCTTGCGCCCCGCCGATTTCTTTTTTGTCTTCTTCGCTATGTCTTGCTCCTCCGAGTGACCCGGAGCGAAACGCGCAAGATGCTTATTTGCTTTCACCGCTCCAAGCGCCTTTGTCGGTGACTATCCGATACATACGGCCACCTTGAAAGCAACCGATCAATTAGCGTGCTTAGAGTTCACCGCGCGCTCTGGGGAGCACCAGCACGGCCTCGTCGTAGGAGAGGCGACCGTTCAGGATGGTCTTGAGGACGCAGTCGACCACGCGGCCATGGTCTTCAACGACTGGCCGGACGTCGATCCGGAGTGCCAGCCTACCAGAGCCCACATACAGGTCTTGTTTCCCCCGGAAGTGGTCAGCCAGAGAGCCCTTCAGACGGGAGGTCGGCGGCATCAGCAT
>JAJYAH010000940.1 GCA_021779635.1 Pseudomonadota bacterium
TTCCGGCACTGCGGCGTCGCTCGATCAAACGTTCGCTCTGAAGCTCGCTCAAGGCACGGCGCACGGTGACGCGCGATACACCATGTGCCAGCGCAAGATCGTTCTCGTTGGGCAGCCGCGCGCCGAAACCCATGGCGCCGCTGATGATCCGGTCGCGCAAAACCAGATAGACTTGGCGCGCCTTGGCTTCCTGCAACCGATCCGCCACACTACCCCCACGCCACAGCGCTTGCTTCCAGCTTTACTAGGTATCATTTAGCATACAATATAGCCGTCCGACTGCAATGCCCCACGAGCGCTAAATATTTGCATGACATCGCCGCTGACCCTGTTCGACAAACTCTGGATGCAGCACGAGATACTGCGGCACGATGGCGAGTCCCTGCTCTGGGTCGATCGCCATTATGTGCATGAAGGCTCGTTCCACGCTTTCGACCGCCTGGCCGAGCGCGGTGCAACGGTGGCGGAGCCGAAATTGACCTTTGGCGTTGCCGACCACTATGTGCCGACGCGCGGCCGCGACCAGCCGATTGCCAACCCCGAAATCGCGCGCATGGTCAGCCAGCTGCAGAAAAATACTGCCGCTCAGGACATCACCTTGTTCGGGCTCAAGGACCCCCGCCAGGGCATCGTCCATGTAGTCGGCCCGGAATTGGGACTTACCCTGCCGGGGCTGCTGATCGTTTGCGGCGACAGCCACACCTCGACACATGGCGCATTTGGCGCTTTTGCGTTTGGGATCGGCGCGTCGGAGGTCGCCCATGTCCTCATGACGCAGACACTTTGGCAGAAAAAGCCTCGGCGCATGCGGATCACCGCCGACGGCAAACTCGCCGAAGGTCTCGGCGCCAAGGATCTTGCGCTCGCGATCATCGCCAAAATCGGTGCAGACGGCGCCACCGGCCACGCCATCGAATTTGCCGGCTCCGCGATCAGCGCGCTCTCCATGGAGGCTCGTATGACCTTGTGCAACATGGCGATCGAGGCCGGCGGCCGCTGCGGAATCATTGCACCCGACACAACGACGTTCGAATACCTGAGAGGCCGCGAGTTCGCGCCGAAGGACGATGCGCTCAAAAAGGCGATGGAAGAATGGATTGAGCTGAAATCCGATTCCGGAGCGCAGTTCGACCGCGAAATCTCGATCGACGCGACAACCGTAGCTCCGTTTGTTACCTGGGGGACAAGCCCGGAAGACGCGCTACCAATCAACGGTCATGTTCCCGACCCCGATCGCGCGGAAAGTCCGGAACGCGCGAAATACATCCAGGGCGCCATCGACTATATGGGACTCGATCCCGGCAGGAAGCTGACCGAAATCAACATAGACCGGGTCTTCATCGGCTCCTGCACCAACGCGCGCATCGAGGATCTGCGCGCGGCGGCGGCTATTCTCGCCAATCGCGTCTGCAAAGTTCCCGGCCTGGTCTCGCCAGGCTCGTCCAGCGTCAAGCGCCAGGCGGAACAGGAAGGCCTCGACAAGGTGTTTCGTGCCGCCGGCCTGGAGTGGGCCGATTCCGGCTGTTCCATGTGCGTCGGGATCAACGGCGACCTGGTCGCCAATGGCGAACGCTGCGCCTCTACCACCAACCGGAATTTCCGCGGCCGACAAGGCGTTGGCGCACGGACACATATTATGTCACCGGCGATGGTCGCAGCGGCCGCGGTGTGCGGTCACATGGCGGATGTCCGACCGTTCTTGGCGCACAAGGATTGAGGGAGCCCGGCATGGAAAATTTCACTCGCCTTGCGGCCCTGGCCTGCCCGCTCCCGGCTGAGAACATCGACACGGACCAGATCTTGCCTGCCCGCTTTCTCAAGCTGCCTCGCAAGGGCGAACACGGCAAAGTCTTGTTTCGTGATTTGCGCTTTGACGCGACCGACCGCGAACGGCCGGACTTTCCGCTCAACCGGCCTTGCTGGCGTGATGCCAAGATTATTGTCAGCGGGCGAAATTTTGGCGGCGGGTCTTCGCGCGAGGCGGCGGTCTATGCCCTCTATGATTACGGCATCAGGTGCGTGATTGCACCGTCGTTCGGCGATATTTTTTCGCAAAACGCGACCAAAAATGGATTGCTCGCCGCGGTGCTGAGCGAGGCAGAGGTCAGCGCGCTGGTGAATGCGCTAATACGCGAGCCGACATTGGCGGTCACGGTCGATCTCGTATCGCAGTCAATTGCATGCGGCGACCTGCAATGTCGGCTTACGATCGACCCCGCACGCCGAACCCGCCTGCTGAACGGTTGGGACGATTTCGATGTCACCTGTTCACACCGCGAGAAGATCGCCGAGTTCAAGGCTGCCTACCAAGGCGCCCGGCCCTGGGCAACGCCATCATAGGCGATAGCGGCGCTCGAGTTCGTCGTATTTCGGTTTCGCGACCGTCTGCTGCCGTACGTCGAAGCCAGCCAGGCGATCGGCAACGGAGGCGAGCGAGCCCTCGCGCTTCAGCGACGCCAGCACATCGTGAGAAGCCTTGAGCGCGGCCTGCAAGGCCGCGTTTGCGTAGAGCACGCAGCCGAAGCCGAGCTCGGCAAATTTCTGTTGTCCCAATTCCGGCGTGCGGCCGCCGAACACCATGTTCGCGACCTGCGGTACGGAGAGAGCGCGGGCAATCTGAGCCAATTCCTCGGCCGAAGTGGGCGCCTCGACGAAAGTCAGGTCGGCACCGGCCTCGATCATG
>JAJYAH010000941.1 GCA_021779635.1 Pseudomonadota bacterium
ACTCGATACAACTGAAGTCAATCAGAGGAATTCAACCAATGGCCAGATCCACGACCGGACGTGCCGCAGCCAGCAAGGAAACGCCGCCGGCCGCGAAAACTGGAAAAGCCGCCACGGACGCCAAGAAGAAGGCGGTCGGCAAGACGGCGGCGACGGGATGGAGTCGTGACCCACTCACTCTCGGCGCATTCGCGGCGGCGACGCCCGGCGGCCAGCCGGGGCGGAAAGTGCTGATGGAGCCGGTGCGCGATCGTCTGTTCTTTGCGGGCGAAGCCACCTCGCCGGATTTTTTCACCACCGCCCATGGCGCGCATGATTCCGGAGAGCGGGCAGCGCGGGAGGTGATGGGTCTAACGAAAGCTTAGGGCTCGTTGAGCGGATTCCACCATTGGTCTACTCTCTGCTCGATTTGGTAGATAACCGCCACCGACTTTGGTGAGGCTCTCATGAAAACACCAGAGGATCATTGGGATTGGAACGAAATTAGCTTCGCAAAATGGCGGAGCGTTGTGAACCGACGTCTCAAGGATATATATCTGATCACCATCGATGACGCTGGTATCGACAACGAACGCCTATTCTCGCATTGGCAAATGAAGCAATCACCTTACGAATTTGTTGGGTGGTTTGCGATCAAATACGACCTCGACCCTAAATCCTCAATCGGACTGTGAAGTAGCCCTATTTTTTGAAAACCACGTCTCTGTGAAACTTTAGATAGTGAGCGTTGGGATAAAGCGCCTCATCTAAAGGCAAATTTATCGATCCGCTCTGATTCAAAAGGCGGAGTGCATCTTCGGGAACACGATCTTTGGCAACCAGAATTTTATAGTCGTCTCCGATGGAGATGAGCCCGCGATCGAACATCCAATGGATTGTCCCTGACGTTGCCCCCGCCGTTTAATCCATGCTGAACTGGAGTCTGGCCCTTGAGAGAAGGACCAGGCGATGAAGCGGAAGCGGTTTACGGAAGAACAGATTATCGGGGTTTTGAAGGAGCACGAGCTGGGTGCAAAGACAGCCGATCTGTGCCGCAAGCACGGGATCAGCGAGGCCACCTTCTACAACTGGAAGAGCAAATTCGGCGGTATGGACGTGTCCGAAGCCAAGCGGCTGAAGCAGCTTGCTGACGAGAACGGCAAGCTGAAGAAGCTGCTGGCCGATGCCATGCTCGACAACGCGGCCTTGAAGGATCTGCTGTCAAAAAAATGGTGACGCCCGCTGTGAAGCGAGAGGCAGTCGCTCGTCTCAGGACGGAACACGAGATGAGCGAACGGCGGGCGTGTCGGGTGATCGGTTGCCAACGGATGACGGTGCGCTATCGCTCCCGACGCCCGGACGATCCGGCCTTGCGCGACCGGCTGCGGGCTCTGGCACGGGAACGCCGGCGGTTCGGCTATCGCCGGCTTCTGATCTTCCTGCGCAGGGAAGGCTTCATCGTGAACCACAAGCGGCTTTTCCGCATCTATCGGGAGGAACGCCTCATGGTGCGCAAACGGGGTGGCCGCAAAAGAGCTCTGGGAACAAGGGCACCCATGGCGGTTCCTCTGATACCGAACGATCGCTGGTCGCTCGACTTTGTCTCCGATCAACTCGCGAGCGGTCGCCGATTCCGTATCCTGGCGATCTTCGACGATTGCACCCGGGAATGCCTCGCAGCCGTGGCCGATGTCTCGCTATCAGGCCGCCGGGTGGCACGCGAACTCGACCTTCTGATCGCCACGCGCGGCAGGCCCAGGACGATCGTCAGCGACAATGGCACCGAACTGACCAGTAACGCGATCCTTTGCTGGGTCGATCAAACCCGCGTGGGGTGGCACTACATCGCACCGGGAAAGCCCATGCAAAACGCCTTCGTCGAGAGCTTCAACGGGCGCCTGCGGGACGAGTTCCTGAACGAGACGCTGTTCACCTCCCTGCTACAGGCGCGCCTCGCGCTGGAAGACTGGCGGCGCGACTACAACCATATCCGCCCACACTCGCGCATCGGCTGGCTGGCACCGGCCGTCTACGCGGCTCAATTCTCACCACAACCAGGCCAAGGCGCTGCGCTCCGCAACGGCTCCGCGCCTTGGCCAACGGCTGCAACTATGCAAGATGCCAACCGCCAGACTCTAAGTGCCTCCGGATAAAAGTCGGGGGCAACGTCAGCGGAGTTTGAGTTGGGATCGCTTGTTTGCAAATGCCAAAGGGCGGCTATCGACTGGTCGACAAGCCGTGCCGCAATGGCCGCGCCCTAATGCCACTACTGAACTAGGAAAGCGGGTCGGACTTTCCTGCCTCGCGTGAAACGGCGGTAAAACTGATCACGCTATTGCGCCCCGAGCGCTTCGCCGCATAGAGCGCTTTGTCCGCGCGACCGAGGCAAGCATCTACCTCCGTTTCGCCGGCGAGTATTTCTGCCACGCCGAAGCTCGCTGTAACGTTGAATTGATTATTGCCGACCTTAACCGGGGTCTCCGAAAGTTTTTGGCGTAGTTTTTGCGCCAGAGTTGCACCTCCAGCTTCATTCGTCCCGGGCAACATGATCGTGAATTCCTCGCCCCCAACACGGGCGAGAACATCGATTTGCCGAAGATGCTTAGCCAATAACTGCGTGATCTGGCGAAGGGTCTCGTCGCCGACGCCATGTCCGTATGTGTCGTTTACGGACTTAAAATGATCGAGGTCGACCATT
>JAJYAH010000942.1 GCA_021779635.1 Pseudomonadota bacterium
CGACCCCGAACCGCATGGCGCGCCGGAAAGCCGCTTCCGACCAGCGGCCGATGCCGCTGTCCGGATCGGGCGTGATGTTGGAGGAATAGACCGTGCCGAACGGCGTCGGCACCGGCAAGCCGCCGGCGAAGGCCTTGCCGCCAGGCGCCGTATGGCAGTCGTTGCAATTGCCGATGGCTGCGAGATCGCGACCGCGTTTGACGAGTGCGCGGTCGAAGGATTGCGGCGCGGGAGGCTCAATCGCCGCGATCGCCGGCCGCCAGGCGATAGCGAAGCCTGCAATCGCTGCTGCGATCACCACCACGAACGCGATAGCGGCGAGTACTCGTAGTTTGCTCATCCCGGTCCGAACGTCTTGTTGCTTTTGGCGCCCTTGCTAGCACGAATTGCCCGGTCGCGTCCAAGCACTGCCGCTCGCCGGTGAGAGGCGGACACGCGCTTTTGTCCTCTGAACAGACCGGCTTGCTGCCGCACTATCGGAGCGCGCCGCCCGCACTACGGCCTGGTTATTTCCGGCGCGGGCGCTGCGGCGGAAAAGGCGCGTTCGAACACAGCCAGATCCGCAGCCGGCAAGTCGCCCACTGCGACATAGCTGAAATTGCCATCGCTCCAGCTTCGAACGTTGTAGCCAGCGATCGCCTGGTCAGGGACGGTCTCGCCGGGGCGCAGCGTCGTGAGGCTCACCGTATGTGCGGCATGCTTGTAGACGATCGTCGCCACCGGACGATCGCCGATCACGTCGACCCGGCCGCCCAGCAACGTGAAGCCCTGTGCCGAGAGATCCGGCACCTGCGGCGATTCCGGCAACCGCGACGTGAACCACGGCTTCACCGTGTGGCGGTCGGAGGACGCGATGTCGAACGGCTGCGGCGCCATCAGGCCGCGGATATGCCCGGCGACGACCTCGCTGGCGATCGTGTCTCTTCGGCTGAAGTGATCCATCGTTTTCAGCACGGAGCCGGAGATGACGGCGCCGAGCAGCGCGGATGCGGCAAGCGCCTGGAAGGACCAGCTGCGCCGGCGCAAGGCAATGGCATGATTGGCTCTGCCGGCCTGCTCCGCGCCGGTCTGCTCGGCGTTCAGCCGGGCCTCGAGGCGCGCCTGCAGGCCGGATGGCACGTCTGCCGGCGGCAGCGTGCGAACGGCCCGCCGCAGCGACATCAGCTGCGAATAACGAGCCTTCAAGGCAGCGTCGCTCGCCATCCGCCGCTCGAATTCGCTCGCGGCAGCCGGATCGAGTTCGCCGTCGCAATAGGCGTTGAGCAGCAGTTCGTCACTCTCGCGCAAGGAGGCATTCATGCCTGCTGTCGACCTCCAACAAGTGCCATCAACAGCTGCCTTGCTCGCGACAGCCGCGACATGACGGTGCCGATCGGCACATTGGTGATCTCGGCAATATCGCGATAGTTCATCTGATTGATTTCCCGCAGCACAATGACTTCGCGAAACGGGGCCGGCAATTGCGCCAGCGCGCCTTCGATCTGCTCGGCATCCGCCTTGAGAAGCGCAGCCTCCTCGGGCGTCTCTATTTTCGTGCCGTACAGGCCTTCATATTTAAGCTCCTGCTGTTCGGCCGCATTGAGATCGTCGATATACGTCACTGACTTGGGCCTGTTCCTGGTCAACCAGCTCAGCGCCGTGTTGCGCACGATCGCCAGCGACCAGGCGCGCGGGTTGACGGCTCCGAAACCCTTGATGCCCCGGAACGCCCTGATCGCCGCTTCCTGCACGATATCTTCCGCATCCGATGCATTGCCGGAAAGCCATCGCGCGAGGCGATAAGCCTCTGGCAGGTGCGGCAGGAAGATCTCGTCGAACGCGTTTCGGTCGTCGTTTTGCACTACGGCAATTTTCCGTTGGCCCGATCCGAGCTTTCCGGCCGGTCTTTTAACATGTCGTGTTCAGGTTCGGTACACCGGAAAGTCTGCCGGTGTACCTTGCCTGCCCCTGCTCACCGAATCCCACGGCGTGATTACTTCACGATGATCGTGCCGGTCATCTGCGGATGCAGTCCGCAAAAATAGCTGAAGGTGCCGGGACCGGTGAACGTGAAAGAGTAGGAATCGTCGGTGTCGAGCGCCTTCGAACGAAAGGACTTGTCGCTCGCGATTACGGTGTGCGGGATGTCATCGTGATTGACCCACTTCACCGTCGTACCTGCCGGAACGGTAAGGTCGTGCGGACCGAAGGTGAAGTTGTCGATGACCACCTCATTGGGCGCCTGCGCCGCGCGCGCGCCGTAGGCGAGGCACGCGCCGGCAATCGGACCGAGCAGCAGCGCGATCAAGACGGCGCGGTGCGATGGATTTACGAATTTGCGCATGGAAGTCCTCAGGATTAGCCGGCCAGCGTCTTGTCGATGATGGCGAGCGGCTTGTTGCCTTGCATGACCGTGACGGTCGACAGGCCCAGTTTGCTGCGGAGCTGATCGGCGGGGACGAGCATCGGTCCCGGTGAAGGCGCGCTGCCCGGCGCGGGCTGCGGGAACGCGGTCGACAGCGCGGTGTGGAAGGTCATTTTGCCTTCGACCTTCTGGGCGAGTTGATGGATGTGACCGTTGAGAACGGTGACCGAACCGAAGCGCTTGAGCAGGTCGAGCGCGCGCTGGCCGTCGTCGGTGCCCCAGCCCCATTCCCTGTAGAGAACGTAAAGCGGGATATGGGAGAACACGAC
>JAJYAH010000943.1 GCA_021779635.1 Pseudomonadota bacterium
ATATTGCGACGAACTCCTGGCTTTGAGCCCCACTTGCCTGAAGATTCTCAAGCGCTCATTCTACTATCACATGGCGCCGATCATGGAGCGCGACATGGATGACCTCGTCCGCGAGGTAGCACCAGCCTATTTCACGACACAAGAACAGCAGGAAGGCGCCAATGCATTCCTCGAGAAACGCAAGCCGGATTTCAGCGCGTTTCGCTAAGCGATGGCGCCATAGCATAAGGGAGACTGCGATGAGACTAGGCGGCGTCAATTATGAAACCAAAGGGAAGATCGCCATCCTTACGCTCGACGAACCGGGCAAACTTAACGCGCTCAGCACAGGCATCCGTGAGGGTATTCTGGATGGCTTGAAGAAAGTGGATGAAGACGACAATGTCCGCGTCGCCATCATCACCGGCAATGGGGACAAAGCGTTTTGCGCTGGCGCCGATATTAGCGGCTTCAACTTCGATCCGGACAAAGTGCGCAGGTTCATGATCGAGGCTTTAGCGGTATTAGCGGCACCGGAGAATTGCCGCAAACCCGTGATCTCCGCCGTCAATGGTATTGCGTTCGGCGGTGGCTTTGAACTCGCGATCGCTTCAGACTTTATCATCGCGTCTGACCGCGCACGCTTCGCGGTGCCAGAGATCAAGCTTGGACTTCTTCCAGGTTTTGCGATTGTACGACTGCACGATATCGTTGGCCGCGCCAAAGCCAAAGAGATGAGTATCCTCGGCGATCCTATCAGCGCGGAAGAGGCATACAGACTCGGCCTCGTGCTACGTGTGATTCCCCATGGTGATCTTCTCACGGCCGCCGTGGAATTTGCCGAACGAATTGCATCGAAACCAAAGCTTGCGGTGCAGATGGCCAAATCGTTTTACAACCGCGGCCTCGGCGGCGATGAGATGCGGCACGCGATCGATGGTTTTCCGCTCCTGTTCATGCATCGAGACGCGCAGGAAGGTATCGCTGCCTTTCTCGAAAAACGTGAGCCAAAATTCGAGAGTTGACAAAGAGCGCTGCGAGCGAAGGGTTCGAAGAACCTTCTTCGAGTGGAGCACTTTGCGATAGGTAGATCGTGCATCATATCGAGGAATCGATGGCTCCCAAAGAATTTGCGCTTATCGACGTGTACCGCCGCAATGCGGAGTTGTTTCCTGACCGTACCGCGTTCGTTTTTGAAAGCCAGCGCATCACCCATCGTGAATATCTGGAAAGGGTCGAGCGGCTGGCGGCGGGCCTTGCACGCGAGGGCGTAAAATCCGGCGACTGCGTCGCCATCCTTTCACAAAACTCGCTCGAAATGATCGATCTGATCGGAGCGGTCGCGCGGCTCGGCGCCATCCTGCTGCCAGTCAATTTTCGACTTAACGCCGAAGAAATCGGTTACGTCCTCGCCGACGGCGCGCCGGTGCTGGTGGTCGCGGGACCGGAATATCAGGAGACCATCGCGAGCCTCGGCTCGACGATTCCGGACGTCCGCAAGTTTTTCGGGATCGGGACCACTGCTGCACCGTTTTCACCGTTTACCGAACTGACCAGCGGAGACGCTTTGTTGCCCGAAACTGACGCCGACCCGGACGACGGCTTCGTCATCATTCACACCGCCGCCGTCGGTGGGCGGCCGCGCGGCGCGCTGCTGTCGCAAACCGGCCTTCTAATGGCGCAAAGCTCGCTGGTGCAAGCTTGGAGCCTGACCGAGCGCGACGTCAATCTTGGTGTGCTGCCGCTGTTTCATGTCGCCGGCCTTGGCCTGATGCTGACGGTGCAGCAGGCTGGTGGCGCCAGCGTTATCGCTTCGAAATTCGACCCGCAACGGGCGGTTCGCGACATTGCCGCCGAGAGGGTGACCATCATGTCGGAGTTCGCGCCGATGCTGGCGAACCTGATGGACCAGGCCAAGGGCGACGAATTGACGACGTTGCGCGCGGTGACCGGTCTGGATACTCCAGCGACCATTGAGCGTTTCGAGAAAGCCTGCCCCCACGCGGTATTCTGGGCAGCCTTCGGACAATCCGAGACATCGGGCCTCGCAACGCTGTCGCCCTACCGCGACCGGCCAAAATCAGCCGGACGCCCCCTGTTCTGGCGCACCATTGCGGTCGTCGACAGCGCCGACAAGCCAAGGCCCACCGGACAAACCGGCGAGATCGTGGTGCGCGGTCCCACCGTTTTTAAGGGTTACTGGAATAACGACGCCGAGACCGTCCGCACTTTCCGTAACGGCTGGCATCACACCGGTGACATGGGCTATTTCGATGCCGATGGCTATCTCTGGTATGCCGGCCGTGCTCCCGAGAAAGAGCTGATCAAGACGGGTGGGGAGAACGTCTACCCGGCGGAAGTCGAAAACGCGATTAGACAACATCCAGATATCGCCGAAGTCGCAGTCATCGGCGTACCAGATCCCCAGTGGAGCGAAGCCATCAAAGCAATCTGCGTGCGTCGAACTGGCGCGAGTGTCACCGCCGACGAGATCATCGATTTCGTCGCCGGGCAGATCGCTCGCTATAAGAAGCCAAAGCACATTGTTTTCGTCGATCAACTGCCGAAGACCGACAAGGGCGACATCGATCGTGCCGCGGTCAAATCCGAAAACGCCTAGAAAAGGTTTTGCTGGGCTAGAGGTCGGGCGTATTCAAAACAATCTGGTTCCAGCACCGCTCCAATGAGGA
>JAJYAH010000157.1 GCA_021779635.1 Pseudomonadota bacterium
TGCGATCAGCACCACCCGGGTGCCGCGATGCGCCTGCTTCAGGATGCGCCGCACCACTTCGTTGTGGGCATCGGGCCAGTACCAGCCCTTGCGCAGCCGCCAGCCGTCGACGATGTCGCCGACGAGATAGATGGTATCGGCATCATGGCTGCGGAGGAAGTCCAGCAATCGTTCGGCCTGCGAGCCGCGTGCTCCGAGGTGGACGTCGGAGATAAACAAAGTGCGAAAGCGCCGTTCAGGAGCCTCTTCACTCATCACGTCACTTCCCATGCGCGAGCAGCTAACAGAATCCCATGACAGGGCTATGACGACTCACGCCGCCGCCGGAACCCGTCGCTCCAGTCCAAAAACGAATCAGATGTCCCATCTGCTGATTGGCAAATAGCAGTGCAGTGCGACAGCCAAGCGACACCTGCGTTCCCTGCAGGTCGTCCCGGCCGTCTCAATCCAGCCGGTGAAAATGATGGATCGGCCCATGGCCGCGGCCGACATCGAGGCGATCCGCCGCTGCGATCGCGGCACTGATCCAGGTCTTGGCATGACGGACCGCGGTTTCCAGTTCCTCGCCCTTGGCAAGGCCGGCTGCGATGGCCGACGACAACGAGCATCCGGTGCCGTGGGTATTCTGGGTCGCGATGCGTGGCGCGGCCAGCGCGACGACGCCATCGCCGCCAACCAGATAATCGATGCTCTCGGCGCCCTCCCCGTGCCCGCCCTTGATCAGCACCATCCGGCACCCCATCGCCAGCAACCGGAGGCCCTGGCCCTCGATGGCGGCCTCGCTCACGGCAACCGGCTCGTCCAGCAGCGCGGCTGCCTCCGGCAGGTTTGGCGTGATCAGCGAGGCGCGCGGAATGAGCCCGGTTCGCAGCGCCTCAAGCGCGCCGCGATCGAGCAGCCGGTCCCCGGAGGATGCCACCATGACCGGATCGAGCACGACATGTTCCGGCGACCACCGCTCCAGTGCCGTTGCGATGGCGTTGATCGTCGCCCGCTGCGCCACCATCCCGATCTTGACCGCATTAACATCGAGATCGCTGAAAACCGCGTCCAGTTGCGCGGTCACGAAATCGGCAGGCACGCAATGGATGCCGGCGACACCACGGGTGTTCTGAGCGGTCAGGGCCGTGATCACGGACGCGCCATAGACGCCGAATGCCGCAAACGTCTTCAGGTCTGCCTGGATGCCGGCGCCGCCCGATGAATCCGAGCCGGCGATGGTGAGCGCGATAGGCGTCGTCATCATTCTGCTCGCAGGAGTTTCAGCGATCCCGGAAAGGTGGATATGCCGTGGTAGCGCGACCTGCTATCAGCAGCAAGTTCGCTTGCCACGGCGCCCGGTTTTTTGCTCTATTGGCCTCGATGCGACGGCTAGCGCGTATTCCGCAGAAGTGGATGCCGGTTTTGCGGATAGAATACGCGCAGATTATCAGTTAAGAGCCGTTTCTTTCGGCTAACCGGTTTCCGGTTAGCCGAAAGAAAAGGCTCTTGGAGATGACAGCGATGGTTCCTTTTTTCGTGCAGTTCAAATGCAAGCTCGGCCAGTCCTATGCCGTCGCCAACGCGCTTGCCGAGGCCGAGATCGCCTCCGAGATCTATTCGACTGCGGGCGACTACGACCTCTTGGTGAAGTTCTACGTCGACAATGACACCGATATCGGGCATTTCGTCAACGAGAAGGTGCAGGTCATTCCCGGTATCCAGGACACCCACACCATCATCACCTTCAAGGCGTTCGGCACCGGCTAGATATTAGATTGATCTGCAATCGCAGCGGAAGCGCGCTCCCTAGGGAAAGGGTTGGGGTGAGGGGTTACGGCCTAACGTTAGTCCGCAAAAGCCCCCTCACCCGATTTGCTTCGCAAATCGGCCTCTGCCCAGCGGGGAGAGGTGAGTCTGCCAGCAGGCTAGGTGTTCAATCAAAGGCCATCCCCGCTTTAGCAGCGCGGGCTCGCGTCAGCTCCTGCTTCCGAACTGATGACGCTGCAGATAAATCACGGCTCCGAGCAGGGCTCCGATCACCACGGTATGGATCCAGTCGCCGTGAAGCACCGCGATCTGGGTAACAAAAGCGCCGACGTCGACGGCCAATAGAACAATCGCGGCAAAGACCGAGACGGATGGCACCAGGATCGCAATGCCGCCCGCGAGCTCCAGCGCGCCGGTAAAGTAGCGGAACCACTGGCCCAGACCGATGGTATTGAACTCGTCGACCATCATCGGATTGCCCGACAACTTCATGTAGCTGGCGAACAGAAACAGCGCGGCCATCAGGATCCGGAGAATCCAAAGCACGACGGTCTTGCTGCGGGAGGCGGGTAGCGCTGCCGTGGTCATCCGGTTGTCCTTTGCGGCGTTGATGATTGTTTCGACCGGCAGATCAGCCGAATTGATAAGCGGAAATCTCTTTTCCCAGGATACGATCGCCGAAGACATGACGTCCGATGTCGTCGCCGGCAGCGCCGATGGCGACGTGCAAGGGCAGGAGATGTTCGGCCTCGGGATGACACTCCACCGCAAACGGCGCGGTCCGCCAGGCTGACAACCTTTCTTGGCGCGTCCGCGGATCGGGGTCGGTGACGGCCTCCGTCAGCCACGCGTCGAACGCGCTGGATTCCGCATCCCCGCGCCCTGGAACGCGTATGTTCCGCATATTGTGATAACTCATGCCGGAGCCGACGATCAGCACGCCTTCGTCGCGGAGCGGCTGCAGAGCCCGACCGATCTGCAAATGGGCCGCGGCGTCGAGATCGTGTCGCAGCGACAATTGCACCAGCGGAATATCGGCATCGGGATAGACCAGCTTCAAGGGAACGAAGACGCCGTGGTCCAGCCCGCGGCTCGTCTCCGTGGCGGAATCGATGCCGGCGCGCCCCAGCAAATCCTGGACACGCGCGGCAAGATCGGGGGAGCCCTTGGCCGGATAAGTCAGCCGGTAGGTGTGTTCCGGGAATCCGTAATAGTCATAATAAAGTGAGTGCTCCGGCGCGGCGTTCACCGTCGGCACTTCGGTTTCCCAGTGGCCCGAGATGACCAGAATGGCTTTGGGACGCTGTGCCAGCGACGGAGCAATACCGCGCAGATACGCAGCCATATTGTCCCATAGATCGCGTGGAAGCGGCGGCGGCACGTCCATGAAGAAGCATGGCCCGCCCCCGTGCGGGATAAACAGGGTGGGCAATCGCGAAGGCTTGGTCATCTCGCCGTGGTCCCAAATGATGTTGCCGGTTGGTCTTACCCGCGATGGACCCATAGTAAAACCGATCAAATTATGATATCTTCCATCTTAAATGGAGATAGATCATGCTGGGTACGCTGACCCTCGACCAGCTCCGGGTGCTGACGACGATCGCCGATTCCGGGAGCTTCTCTGCGGCCGGCCGCAAATTGCGGCGGGTGCAGTCGGCGATCAGTCAATCGGTTCGAACCCTGGAGACCGCGCAAGGCGTGGCGCTGTTCGATCGATCCAGCAAGACGCCGGTGCTGACCGAAGCAGGCCGCGTGCTGGTGGCGCAGGCAAGACAGGTGCAGCGTCAAGCCGAATTGTTCGAGAGCATTGCCGCCGAGATCGCCGCGGGGCTTGAGCCTGAATTGACTCTCGCCATGGACAGCTTTCTGCCCACCGGGCCCGTGATCGACAGCCTGCAAGCCTTGCGCATGACCTATCCAAATCTTCCGGTCACGCTGTACACCGAGGGACTTGGAGCCGCGGAGCGACGGCTGCGCAATCGATCCGCTGCGCTTGCGCTATGCGCCATGTTTCCGACCGCGCAGCAGGACATGCAGACCTATCCGCTGATGTCGATCGCGCTGATCCCGGTCGCATCCTCCTCGCATCCGCTGGCGACCGAGACGCGTCCCATCACCCGCGATGTTCTTCAGGAGCACGTTCAGCTCATCCTGACCGATCCCTACGACTCGAGCGGCCCCAGCCATGGCGTGGTCAGTTCGCGGATCTGGCGCTTTGTCGACATGGGATCGCGGCTGGACTTCCTGCTCGCCGGCTCGGGCTGGGCGACGATCCCGGCGCATATCGTCAAACCATATTTGGCAAATGGCTGGCTGGTCGAACTCATCATCAAGGATCCCGCCGTCGCGCCAGGCTTGTTACCGATCTTCGCCGCCCATGAACGCAGCCGTCCGCCCAGGCCCGCCGCACGATGGCTGCTCGAGAATCTGCAGAGCCGCTTGTCACCGCCGGCCTCGCAACATCCCGCAACGACGTCCGTGCCGAAGCGGCATGCCGGCTTGCATCCGCGTCGCCGCTCCTGACCGAAAGAAGGGGTCGCCGGTGGCGGTGGTTCGCTGGGAACATCCAGCTCCTCAACCAATGGGCTTTGCCTGGCGTTTGTCGAGAGACGACAAGGCACCCAGCAACACCGATCGTATCCGCTCTGCATCTGCCGACTTCACAATTGACGGATCGAGGTAGAGGTCCAAGCCGGGCATGCGTTCGATGACGACGTCACCCTTGTCGGCCGACGTATCGATCATGCTGTCGACGGAATAAGGAATTACCTCGCGGCTGATCCCCTTCATTGTGATCGGCGGTAACGCATGGGAGATCACCACATCGCTCACAAGCGCAAACGTCTCGTAACTAATAACAATGCCGCCGGGTTCGGCGATAGATTGCAGGCGCGCAGCGAGATTGGCTTCAGCGCCGATGATGGTGTAATCCATCCGGTCGGCGCTGCCGAAATTGCCGACATTGCAATAACCGGAATTAATTCCGATGCGTGCCCTGAACGGCTGCTCGATTCCCTGAGTCCGCCATTTTGCGTTCAGCTCGACAAGCCGGCGTTGCATCCGCCACGCCATGCGTAGGCACGCTTGAGCGTCGGCGCGATCGCCCTTGGTTTCCGGATCACCAAAGAAAATCAGCATTGCGTCGCCGATGAATTTGTCGATCGTGCCGCCGTGCTCCTGAGCGATCGCGGACATTTCGGTGAAATACTCGTTGAGCAGCTGCGTGATCAGCTCCGGCTGTAGCCGCTCTGTCGTTGCCGTAAAGTTCTGAATGTCAGAAAAGAAGATCGTGAGTTTCTTTCGTTCCGTATGGATCGTGACATCTTTCTGACCGCTAAAAATGCTCTTGTAGACCTGGGGCGAAATGTACCGCGATATTTTCATGGACAGCGTCGCCAGGAAGTCGTTGGCGGATTCGAGCTCCCGGTTCATTCCCTTGATACGCATCGCCTGACGTCGCTGCATGCCGAGAAACGATATTCCGCAGACCGCCGCCAGTATGAAATACGCAAACAGAAACTTGAAGGAGAATAAATTCGCAGCAATCGGCTGTGTGATAGCGACTTCCTGTATGCCGCGAACATCGCCTACTTTCCAATCCCGTTTCGGACTCTCGGGATGAATGTTGTGACAACTGACACAGGCCGCACCCATGATCACCGGAGCGATGAGACGCACGCTGTCGCTGAACACGGACGCGGAAATATCGACAATTTTCTGGTTGGGATTGTTACGCAGGCTTTCGAGCGAACTCTTCTCAAATTCATCAAGCTGATGCGGCGTCCGGTTCTTGAAGGGGAAGTCGGAAACGAAGCGGTATTTGATATTTTCCTGTTGTGCGCCGATCACTCTTCCCAGTTCCAATGACAGCGTGGCCGGGATCGGAATGGCTCCTGGAACTGCCTCATAATTATGGACGACTTGGGTCGAGCCTGGATTGGCCAAAACGCGGCTGACCACGTTGGTGGCGTAGTATCCTCGAACGCTGGTGATCACGGAATTGAGGTCCGATGCCTGGCGTTGCAGCGCAACTTCCGCAAGATTGGTCAGATCGAGCCATACCGCCAGCGGTAGAGCTAACAATAAAACCGCAATGAACAGACCCGTTATCAGTCCGCGAGATCGGAAATCTTCGGCGCCTGGCTTTTCCATAGGGCTCCCCGAGTTGAACGGCTCGAAGTCAGTCATCGATTGCGACGGTGAATCCTAGAGCGGCGGCGAATCGAATGAAAGGCCTTCTACTGGCGCAAGTCCGCCTTGTGGCGGCGCCGGCATCATGGCAAGCGCGAAGATGTTCAAACCTGCCGCGGGCCCTTAAGTCTCTGACGGCGCCGATCCAATCAAGGCCTTCAGAAAGGTGACGACGATCCGCCCGCTGCGGTTGGTGTCGCCGTCTTTTGACATCAGCGCCATGCCGCGGCCCAGCGCGATGAACCCGGTGGCGATCTCGACGGGATCGCCGGGTACTTTCTTGCCGAACAATTCGAACATTCGGGTCACCAGCGTACCCAGCGCGCGGCGATGCTTGCGATTCAAATCATTGTAGCCCTGCGCGAATGAAGGGCTGCGCAGCGCCTGCAATTGCAGTTCGGTCGCCAGCACGGCAAACCCGGGATCGGAATTGATGGTAGAGGCCCATTTCTCGATTCCAGCCATCGCCTTGGCGACGTCGCCATGTGCGTGGCCCAACGTGGCCTCGATCTTTGCGCGCTCTTCGGATTGGTGCCGCTGTACGAGCTCCAGCAGGATCGCCTCCTTGTCCGGAAAATTCGAATAGAACGCACCCTGCGAAAAGCCCGCCGCATCGGCGATGTCGCGAACCGAGGCCTGCGCGAAGCCCTTTTTCACGATCTCGCTGCGCGCCGCCTCGATCAGGAGATTCCTGGTACGCGCCTGACTTTCCTCGCGATTTAACCTTGGCACGGGATCCAGCCTTTCAAATTACAGATTACAGTTGATTTTTGGATATCGAATGATATTTGTAATTGACGAAGCCGATTTGGTTGCAGGAGACGTATATCATGGAGATCCGGTCGCTGGATCGTCTGCTCGCCATCCTGGCAACGCTCGCAGCCCTGACGGTTGCCGGCATGGTGGTTGCGATCCTGACCACGCGCGGTTCGCAGGATTTTTTTCAGACTGCGCGGCCCATCGAAGCCTATGGCGCGTATCTGGCGACGCCCCTGGTTGCCCTCGGCCTGCGGCTCAATCTCGGCCTCGATAATCTCTTCATGATTCTCTATGGCGCGTTTTTTGTCGTGCTGAGCGTTCGGCTGCGCGCGATGCTGGACGGCCGCCTGCTGGGCATAGCACTCGCGGCGATCATGCTGACGGTCGCACTCGACGCGATCGAGAACCACCACATCATGACGATGGTGCATTCGATCCAGAACGGATTGCCGGTTTCGGTGACCGACGGGCAACTTCAGATGATCGCCTCCCAGGTCAAGTTTCACGCGAGCTATCTGGCGGTTTTGCTGTTCTCGTTCGGCTTCCTGCAATTCGGACGGCTGGGCCGGATCATCGCGGTCGTGCTCTGGTGCTATATTCCATGCGGCGTGCTGATCTCGGTGACGCCGGTTGAATCGGCCCAGGCGCTGGTGCTCGGACGAACCATCTTCTTCGTCTTTGCCTTCATCCTCTCGGCCGTCCTGTTCTTTTCGCAAGGCGCAGCTTCGAGCCAAAAGACCTCCGGTCAACACATCCGATAACGGACAAAGGACCACGCCATGCCCATGACGATCATTACAATTGTCGGCCGGACCCTTCTCGCATTGCTGTTCATTCTCGCAGGCGCCGCGAAGATCGCCGGCCCACAACCCTTCCTGGATCACATGGCCGCTCACCATATTCCGGGCGCGTTGCTGCCGTTGGTCATTTTGCTGGAATTGAGCGCGGGCGCAGCCGTGCTGATCGGCTGGCAATTGCCGTTCGCTGCCGGCGCCCTGGCGTTGTTCTGCATCGCTACCGCCCTCGGATTTCACCTCAACCTGGCAGACAAGGCGGAACGAACGCTGTTCGTCAAGGATCTCGCGATCGCGGGAGCGCTGATGGTGATCGCGGCCGGCGCAGTGCGGACCTGAGACCAGCTGGCTGCCAACGGTCAGGATTTGTCGTCGGCCTTTTCCGCCTTCTTCGGCCGCGGCGGTCCCTCGACCGGCGGCAGCGACTTGATGTAGTCGGCGATGGCCGCGCGATCGTCAGCGCTCAATTGCGAGATATTCCTGATCACGCGCGCCATCGAGCCGCCGACGCTGTCACCGTCCGGCAGTTGGCCGGTTTCGAGGAAATAGGCGATGTCGGTTTCGCTCCATTCGCCAATTCCTTTTTGCGTGATGTTCGGCACCCAGCCCTTGCCTTCCGGATTCGGCCCGCCGGCGAAGCGTTGCGCGGCGATGATGCCGCCGAGGAAATTCCGGGGACTGTGACACTCCGCGCAATGGCCGAGGCCGTTGACGAGATAGGCGCCGCGATTCCAGCGCGCCGAGCGCGCGGCGTCCGGCACGAACGGCTTGCCGTCCATGAACAGCCATTTCCAGACTGCGATATTGCGCCTGATATTGAATGGAAACGGCACGTCGTGATCGCGCACCTTGCCGGACACCGGCGCCAGTGTCCTCAGATAGGCAAACAGGTCGCGGATATCTGTAACCCTGGCATGCTGGTAGGACGTATAGGGAAAGGCCGGAAAGTAATGAAATCCGGCTGGAGATATCCCCCGGGTCACGGCGCGAACGAACTCCGCCTCAGTCCATCGCCCGATGCCATCGACCGGATCAGGCGAGATATTCGGCGCGTAGAATGTTCCGAACGGCGACGGTATCGCGAGGCCGCCGCCGAGCCTGGTGCGATCGGGCTGGCCGGGAACGGCATGGCAGGAGGAACATCCTCCGGCGTTGAAAGTTGTCAGTCCGTTGGCAGGGTCCGGCGTGTAGGCAGGTGCTGCGACCGCCAACATGATCGGCGGAGCGGTCAGCCACCAATAAATACCGAAAGCGGCGGCGGCAGCCAGAACGGCAGCAAGGAGAATTCGTCGCGGCATTCACTGATCCGTCACTACCCGCCCTCAAATAAACCTCTAGTATGGCCGCTGTTCCGGCCATAGGCGGATTGAAAATTCTTAAGGCGTTAACGCTCGTTGCGGGAATAAAGCCGATATCTCGTTGTTTTGAAACTGGCGCCATCAGACGCCAACAGGGAGAAAACCATGCCGAAGACCAGGACCATGCTCGCCATATTCGCACTCGGCGCGACCGTTGCCTTCGCCGGACCCGCCTTTGCCGACAAGATGAAGGCAACCCTCAACGGCGCCTCCGAAGTGCCCGCCACTACCAGCGCCGGTAAAGGCACCGCCGATATCGACTACAATGCGGCGACCAAGAAGATGAGCTGGAAGCTGACCTATTCCGGGCTTACAGGCCCGGCGACCGCCGCGCATTTCCACGGGCCGGCCGAAGCCGGCAAGAATGCCGGCGTCGCTCTTGCGATTCCGAATGCCACCTCAAGCCCCGTCGAAGGCAGCGCCACGCTGACGGACGCCCAGGCTGCCGATTTGATGGCCGGCAAGTACTACATCAACATCCACACCGCGGCCAATCCGGGCGGCGAAATCCGCGGTCAGGTGACGAAGTAGACGCGCCTGGCGCGACAGTCGAACAAAAGGGGCGGACGCGTCATCGCGGCCACCCTGTTTCTTTGGAGTCGACGCGCCGTCATTCCGGGGGCACCCCGGAATGACGAAGATCAGCTGTTCTTCAGACGAAAGGTCTCATGGCAACCGCCGCACTGCTTGCCGACCGCGGGAAATGTCGCCTTCAGCGTGTCGAGATCCTTGATCCGGCCCTTGGCTTCGGTCACGACCTTGCCGAAGCTCGCGATGTGCTCGTCGAAGCCGGCCTTGTCTTCCCATATTTTTGACGAAGCGCTGTAGTCGCCATCGGGCTTGAGACCCTTGGTGCTGACCGGAAACAGCGTCGGAAGCTTCTTGGCGGTGTCTTCAAACTGGTTCAGCGCGGCGTCGACCGCGGCCTGGTCATAGGGCTTTTCACCCTTGACCATCGCGGCCAGTGCGCCGGCGTTCTTCCCGTTGGCCTTCATCACGGACTGGGCCTGCTTGACCAGATCCTGCTGCGCCATCACCGCGCCAACCCCCAGCAACAAGGTCCCTATCACCACAACAGTTCGCATCATCAGCCCGTTCTCCGTGTCGCCTAGCGTTTCCATACGATGCCGCGAGCCTGCTTGCGCGAGCGGCGGCCATGAACGTCCCAACCCGAATTCCAGCACGTGCGATCGCGCTTCATTCTCCGCGATGGATGTCAGAGGCTATGCCGGCGCTGGTGCTCACGGATCGCGATCCAGACCCGCTCGGCGGTCGCCGGCATATCGATGTGATCGATTTTATATTCGCGCCACAGCCCCTCGATAATTGCATTGACGACTGCCGGACAGGAGCCGATCGCACCGGCCTCGCCCGCGCCCTTGACGCCCAGCGGATTGGTCTTGCAGGGGACGTTATGGGTCTCGAACACAAATGACGGACCATCGGCCGCGCGCGGCAGCGCATAGTCCATGAAGGTGCCGGTGACGAGCTGGCCGTCCTTCGGGTCGTAGACCGCCCGCTCCATCAATGCCTGGCCGATGCCCTGCATCGCGCCGCCATGCACCTGGCCGGCGAGCAGCAGCGGATTGAGCGTCACCCCGAAATCGTCGACGATGACGTAGTTCGCGATTCGGATGATGCCGGTGGCCGGATCGATCTCGACTTCGGCGAGGTGAGTGCCGTTTGGAAAGGTGCCGTCGGCGCTGGCGAATGTCGCGCTTGCGTTCAGCTTGGCGGGATCGACGCCGGGCCGCTTGGCCAGATCGGCAAAACTGACCGAACGGTCGGTGCCGGCGACCCGCACCGTGCCATCACTGATCTCGAGATCGCCGATGCCTGTTTCCAGCGCCTCGGCGGCGATCTCCTTCAGATTTGCGCCAAGCTTGTGGGTCGCACGCTCGACGCTGACCCCGCCGGACGGAATGGAAGCCGACCCGCCGGTGCCGAGGCCAGTGGCGATCTGGTCGGTGTCGCCCTGGAAAATGTGGACACGCTCGGGCGCCAGGCCAAACTGCTCGGCGACGATTTGCGCATACGCAGTCTGATGGCCCTGCCCGCTCGACTGGGTGCCGATCAGGACCGACACGTCGCCATTGGGATCGAGCCGCACGTCGGCAGTCTCCTCGCCCATCGTGCCGCAGACCTCGACATAGGTGGCAAGCCCGATGCCGCGCACCAGGCCCTGCTTCTTCGCCGCCCTGGCGCGCTTCGGAAATTCCTTCCAGTCGGCAATTTCCATCGCCCGCTTCATGTGCGCGGTAAAATCGCCGGAATCGTAGATCTTGCCGGTCGCGGTCTTGTAGGGCATCGCGCGCGGCGTGATGAAGTTCTTGCGCCGGATCGCATCCGGCGTCATGCCGAGCTTGCGCGCGGCCGCATCGACCAGCCGCTCGACCACATAGGCGGCCTCGGGCCGGCCGGCGCCGCGATAGGCATCGACCGGCACG
>JAJYAH010000944.1 GCA_021779635.1 Pseudomonadota bacterium
GATAGCTGCCCTCCAAAATTATCCTGAAGCAGCGTTCGCAGCGTGCGAGTGCATCATCACTGATTTCTCAGGCAGGCGGGCTGGCTTCAGGCCACCGATACGGCCCTCCCACAGCACGAGGTTCTTCTCGCCAGGCCAAGTGGAACGCTTGCTCCGCCGCGCAGACAACTGGGCGCTGACCGGGGCAGCCATTTTTCGCCGCGACATCGTCCGCGCCATTGGTGGGTTCGACGACACGGCGGGCTCGTTCGCCGATGGTCTCTTGGCGCGGCGCCTGGCGCTTCGAAGCGGCTTCGTGTTTGTGCCGATGATCGGCTTCAATTGGCGGATAAATCCCAAGGGACTTTCGCGCTCCGCTTCCTCAGGCGTTAGCGCATCACACGAGATGCTGTCATCAATGCTCGATCATGTCCGGGCTGATCCGGTATTCCCGTCGTGGTATGCGCCACTCCTGGAGCGCAGATGGCGCTTCAACGTCGGCAGAATTGCTACCGTGGAATCGCGCCCGATGCGCGCTGACCTGCTTCTCGCTTGCTGCTCTCACAACCGCCTTGACCGCACGGTGTACGGCCTCGCCTCCGCTATTTGGTATCCTGCCGGCGTCCTTCTTGCTCTCGTCTGGCTGACGTTCCGCGAGCGTCCCATGTCCCTGACGGGCGTCTTTTTGACCGCTCTCGCGCGGCGTTTCAACGCCTCACGGGTGACTTCGGGACCAACATGAATAGCATTGCCTACTCAGTCATTGTGCCGGTTTGGGGCGCGACACATGTCAGCCGGTTTCTCGATTGGGTTTTGCCGACATGGCTTTCGCCGGGAAATCTGCCTGACCTCGCCGCAAGAAGCGAAACCGAACTCATCCTCCTCGCGCCGAAGGCTGATCTCGAGCGGATCATGGTACATGAGGCCGTTTCGCGCCTTCGTGACGTTTGCAGGCTCAAAACGATTGAAATCGACGACCTCGTGCCCGGGGCCATCGCAACCGTCACGTTGACGCTGGCTTTTGTGCGCGGTGCCCGCGCGGCAGTCGAGCAGGCACGCCGGCGCTTGATCTTTCTCAACGCAGATTTCGTGCTGGCAGACGGCTCGATTGCTGCTATTGGTCGAAGGTTCGATGCAGGTCAAAAACTGTTGCTGTGCTCAAGCATCCGGGCAAAGGAGGAACTCATCCTCCCGGATCTCAAGGCCCGGCGTCAGCCGAACAACGCTATCTTCGTATCTTCGCGCCAGGCCGTTCGGATTGCCCTTGAAGCGTTGCACCCGACCGTACTCGCTTGTCGCGCCGATCAACCGCTGTTGCATTCCTCACATCCCAACCAGTTCTTCTGGCGGATCAACTCGACATCGCTTCTGCTGCGAGCATTCCTGCTTTTTCCGCTGGCCGTCGAACCGGAGGTGTCTCCCGGCCCGGCCGACACTTATTGCGACTACGGCTGGATCGGAACCCTGGCGCCGCGGGCAGCGGTCGATATTATTGATTCAAGCGACGAACTGTTCATCATTGAGCTGGCACCGAGCGGACAGGAAAGCGGCTTCGTCCGCGCGGGAGTTCTCGATCCTGTCCAGGCCGCCCGCGGCATATCCGTCTGGGCAAACGACTTCAGTCGCTCGCAGCCCCTGACGCCGATCGTCTTCAATTCGGATGACTTGCCCGGACCGGCAATGAAGCAGACATCTGAAAGCTCGCTCGCGTTCATCAAGGATCTGCTGCAGAGACTCGGGCCGCCGAAGCCGGTATCGAATCATCCCTTTTGGACAGCAGGAGCGGCCGCCTACATCCGCAATAGGAAAGAGGCAGGCATCACGTCGATTCCGCCAGAGATGACCACTCCGTCGGAAGAATCGCTGGATGTTCTGCCCGAAAACCTCGCCCTCAATTCCAGGCTTCGCGATATCGCGAAGAAATTGCTGGTCGGCCGGCCAAACGATCGCCAGCAGTGGCATCCGTACTGGGCGTTCGAGCAACGAATAAAGGCCATTGGCGCGATGCGTATCAGCGGCGATCCCACCATTGCCGGCCGGCTCAGCATGCCCATGGGGCAGGACGGCACGCCGACCATGGTCATCGATTTGCGCGACATCAGGGAACTGGATGACCTGGTACAAACTCTTGCGGACGAGGTCCCCTCCGGCGACCGCGCCTATATGATTGTCGAGCAAGGTCCCTCGGGATCCAACGACCTGCTCTATCTCAACGAACGGACTGTCCTGTTTGCCAAGACCGACAAGTTCTTTCGGCTGGCTTCGATACGCACTCTCGTCACGGGGGTGGAGGAAAGGGCCGCGAACACGCACCGTCGGCTCGCAAGTGACATTCAACTTGTCTCGCTCGCGGGAGCGATAGGCCTTACGCTGGCGAGCGGCCTGGCCCTGGTTGGGACTGCCTTGAGGAACTGGCGCGTCAATCGGGAGACGCCAAGGAGCTCAGGAGACGCCGTGTTTCTTCTTGAGCTCACGCGGTACTGAATTGTGACAAATAGAGCACAACGCTGCAACCACCAATGGTTAACTTTTCCTTATTACAGTTGTAGCTCGATTTTCGGACTGGTACGTTATGGAAGGGGGGAGGATGACCCAGGTGCTTGACCGTTTGGACGCCGTTCTGGTCGAACCGCCGCAATGGCAGCCGATCGGTCCGCTGCCGCCTGAGGGTATTTTTTTTGGTGCTTC
>JAJYAH010000158.1 GCA_021779635.1 Pseudomonadota bacterium
ACCTCCGATTGAAACGACAGAAACTCCTGCTCGAACGATCCCATCATCACCACCGGCCACTCGACCAGTCCCGCGACTTCGTCGAGCAGCGCCTGGTCTTCGACCAACTCGAAACCTTGCGCGAATGCGAGTTGTCTGGCGTCGGTGACGATGACGTCCTTGCGTCGGTCAGGGTCGAGCACGACCTTGGCAGCGAGCAGCTTCTCCTGATAGTCCTCGAAGCGGCGCACGTTGATGGCGGCCGGCGCCATGAAGCGGTGGCCGAACGTGGTCTGGCCGGCCTCGATGCCGTCGACCGAGAACTTCACCACGTCAGGCTCTTCGGTCTCGAGCCCGAAGGTCGCGGTGATCGCATGCAGCGGGCGCACCCAGGACAGCGAACCGGTCTTGGCCGAGCGCGCGCCCCAGCGCATCGATTTCGGCCAAGGAAAGGTGCGCACGATCACCGGCAGCATGTCGGCGAGCACGTCCAAGGTGGCGCGGCCGGGCTTCTCGATCAGCGCGATGTAGAAATCGCCCTTCTTCGGATCGCGCTGGATTTTTGCCTGATCAAGCGAGGTCAGCCCGGTCGCCTTGAGAAATCCCTGGATCGCCGCATCCGGGCCGCCGACGCGCGGGCCCCTGCGCTCTTCCTTGAGGTCGGATTGCCGCGCCGGAATGCCATGCACGGTCAGCGTCAGCCGGCGCGGCGTCGCGAACGCCTTGGCGCCGTCATAGACCAGCCCCTCGGCAACCAGCCTGTCGGTGACCATGCGGCGCAGATCGTCCGCCGCCTTTGCCTGCATGCGGGCGGGAATTTCCTCGGAGAAAAGTTCGAGCAGGAGATCGGGCATCAGTGGCGTTCTTTGCGGGAAAGGCGCGGCGCACGCTTCGCGCGCTGGCGCGGCTCCCCTCCCCCTTGCGGGGAGGGGTCGGGGGTGGGGGGCAACGCGCGTTGAATCTCGCTCAGCACCCCTTCAAGATTTCCGATCACATCGTGATTCCAGAAACGTAAAACACGATAGCCGGCGGCTTCAATTCGGTGCGTGCGTAGCGCATCGGACGCTTGCTGCCAATCGTGCTGCCCGCCGTCGAGTTCGATGACGAGCTTTGCCTTCCGGCTGGCGAAATCCACGATAAACGGACCGACAGGAGCCTGCCTGCGAAAATGCGACCCCATTAGTGCGATGTCATGGCGAAGCCTTTGCCAGAGTATGCGCTCGGCGTCGGTGGGCTCTGCGCGCATCTGACGCGCAAATTCTCGCTGGCGATCGACCATCGTTCGCGATTCAATCATATCCGTCATCGTCTGTGGACCCCCACCCCCGACCCCTCCCCGCAAGGGGGAGGGGAGCAAGAGCATCGTCGCGTGTTGCGCTAGACGGACGTCGCCAATCTGTTATGCGAGCCGTCGCATAGCGGCATCGTCGCCGTGCGCTTGCAGGTGCAGAAGAACACTTTTTTGGTTTCCGGCGCGGTAAACTGCATCGGCGAAAATCCGGAGCCCTTGTGGCTGCCGTCGCAGAACGGCTGGCTGGCGGACTTGCCGCAGGCGCACCACCAGTAGTCCTTGCCCGCCTCCACCTCGACCGGGATCGGAGCCCTGCCACCTATTGCCGGCTGCTCGCTCATGTCATTCCTCCAGCTTCGGTATGCACCCAGGCTTCGCCGCAGGCTTTTGCCAGGTCACGCACGCGCATGATGTAACTCTGCCGCTCGGTGACCGAGATCACGCCGCGCGCGTCGAGCAGATTGAAGGCGTGGCTGGCCTTGATGCACTGGTCATAGGCCGGCAGCGCCATCAGGTGCTCCTGGCGGTTGCTGCCGCTCTTCCAGCCCAGTTCGAGATATTTCCTGCAGGCCTGCTCGGCCATCTTGAACTGCTCGAACAGCATCGCGGTATCGGCATATTCGAAATTGTGCCGGGAATATTCCTGCTCGGCCTGCAGGAACACGTCGCCATAAGTGACCTTCTCGTCGCCATCGCGGCCGTTGAAGTTGAGATCCATGATGCGGTCGACGCCCTGCAGGTAACAGGCGAGCCGCTCGAGTCCGTAAGTGAGTTCGCCTGAGACCGGCGCGCATTCGACGCCCGCGACCTGCTGGAAGTAGGTGAACTGCGACACTTCCATGCCGTCGCACCAGCATTCCCACCCCAGGCCCCACGCGCCGAGCGTCGGGCTTTCCCAGTCGTCCTCGACAAAGCGGATATCGTGCAGGCTTGAATCGATGCCGATGGCGGCGAGCGACTTCAGGTACAGTTCCTGAAGGTCCGGCGGCGACGGCTTGATGATCACCTGGAACTGGTAATAGTGCTGCAGCCGGTTGGGATTTTCGCCGTAACGGCCATCTTTCGGCCGGCGCGACGGCTGCACATAGGCGGCCTTCCACGACCTTGGCCCCAGCGCGCGCAACGTCGTGGCCGGATGAAACGTGCCCGCACCCATTTCCATGTCGTAGGGCTGCAGGATCACGCAGCCCTGATCGGCCCAGAACCGCTGCAGAGCCAGAATGAAGCCCTGGAACGAGCGTTCCGGGCGCATATGCGGAGGCAGGGCATCCATTGTCAGGTCAGGTCTTCGTTCGGGGGCTCTATCTTCTTGTTCGAGCATGATCTCCGCGCAAACGCTTCGCGTTTATCGCGAAGGAAAACCGGTACGCACTTTTCCGGATCATGCTCCAGCGCGCGGGACCGTATCGGCGGGGGAACCGATAATCAAGGCGATGTCCGGAAAGATCGGCGCCGGAGTTCGTGATCCGCCGCGATTGGATCGTGACTGGCGAAAATCGTGCCGCCCTATAATACGAGCGTATTCCAAGCCTCCAAGCTTGCTCGCCGGTTCGCAAGGGTAGTGCCCCCGCCCCGAGGCCGGCGAAGTCTTTTTGGAAGACCAATTCGCCTGAGAGGCTGACTCAAAAATCGGCCAGTGAAACAGGCCTTTCCGACAAAGCTCGTCATGCCCGGGCATAGGCGGGCGGAAGCGATGCCGTCCTTCGGACGGCTATGCCCGGGCATGACGAAAAGAGAATCGTTTTCAAGAGGTTAGAAAGAGCCCGAAAATGCTGAACACATTTTCGGTCAGGCTTGGGTTCAGCCGGGCCGGTAAGCGCCGGTGTTGGGATCCCGCCGCAGCGTCCGGATCTCGCTCGATCGGGTCATTTCGGCGACGCGCGACCGGCGCGCCTCTTCCAGTTCCCTGTTGACCCTCACGGCTGTCCGGTAAGCCCAGCGGATCACGGCCAACCCTCCCAGGGCACCCGCGAATGCGATCAGCGGCGGCATCGGTCGATCCTTGTCGTTCATTCGTCACGCCCCCTGCTTACATTGTCGCGCAAGCCGGGCCGGCCCGCAATCGCTTTATCCGGGACGAAATGGCGCGGCCGCCCCTCCCTCAGAACCCGAATTTGGCCCAAATTGCCCGGGTCTCCAGCGCCGAAATCAGCTCGTCCGGCAGGCCCCCGATAGGGTCCAGCTGGCCCAGCGCCGAGGCCCCGGCGGATTTGCGCCCGAGCAGGCTCGACAGCATCCCCGCCGCCGGTGCAATCACCGGCGTCTTCACCTTGTCGCCATAGCGGGCGCGCAAGGTCGAGCGCAGGTCGCCGATCGCATCCGCAAGGCCAAGCGAAACCGACGTCTCTCCCGCCCAATACTCGCCGGTGAACAGCACGTCGTCGGCACCCTTGAGCCGGCCGCCCCGGCTCTGTTTCACCAACGCGATGAAGATTGCGTGGATCTCGCCCTGCAGCGCCTTGACGCGCGCCACGTCATCCGGATTTTCCGGCTTGAACGGATCGAGCATCGCCTTGTGCGCGCCGGCCGTATACAGCCGCCGCTCGACGCCGATCTTCTTGATCAATTCCTGAAATCCGAACGACCCGCCGACGACGCCGATCGAGCCCAGGATCGACGACGGATCGCAGAAGATCTCATCGCCCGCGCAGGCGAGCATGTAGCCGCCGGATGCGGCGACATCCTCGACGAACACCAGCACCGGCAATTTCTTTTCCGCGGCGAGTTGCCGGATCCGCAAATAGATCTGGCGCGATTGCACCGGCGAGCCGCCGGGCGAATTGATCACCAGCGCCACCGCCTTGGCATTCCTGGTGGCGAAAGCGCGCTCGAGCGTGCGGGCGATGCCGGCCAGCGACATGCCGGGCCGCAGCGGCGTCACCGCCCCGATCATGCCGGACAGCCGGACCACAGGGACGATGGCGGTTCCACGCCGCAGGCGTGCCGGAAGGAATTCCTTCAACCTGTCGATCAGACTGTCGATCAGTCCCAGCCATCCGCGATCGCCCGTTTGTTCCGTCATGCCGTTACCTCGAATTTAACCATTCCTTATCACCCGCCTGTCATTGAACCGATGGAACGCCTTTTGCATTGCCGTCTTTGACTTCAAAGTCGTTGACTTCAAAGTCGTTGACTGGGCCGTAACGGCGCAGCGGAGAACGAAATGAAAATCTATCTGCTGATGATGCTGATCGGTACACTTTTAACCGCGGTTCACTTCACTTCGACGCCAGAACAACGCTCCAAGACGCTTCCTTGATATCCGCTCCTGCTCCACCGTTGAGCAACTGAGCCGCATTCAGGGTATCGCCAGGGGCAATACCCCCTTCCCGGCCAGCACGTCCTGTATCTGTTTATTGGGCACCGACGACTGATCATTGAGCATCAGCGCGGCATGCATCCGTGCGGGCGCCTTTCCGCCCTTGCGCGCGCGAACCAGCAACCTGATCGCCGGCGTTGCCGCGTCACCGTGAACCGGCAGGATGTCGAGGCTGCCAAAGCCGCGATCGAGTGCCGCCAGCACCTCCGCAAGACCGTCGGCGCGCCAGATCAAGGTGAGGACGCCGCCGGATTTCAGGATTCGGCGGCCTGCGTGAATCCAGCTTTCCAGCGTCGCGGAGGTTGCGACATGCGCGATCTTTCGCGCCTTGTCCGGCGAGGCGCGGTGCCGCGCCGGATCGTTGAACGGCGGGTTCATCAGTACGACATCGACGCTGTCGGGGGACAGGCCGGCGGCGGCAAACGCGTCGGCGGCAGACGTCACATCGAGCACGACGACATCAGCGGCAATCGCATTCGCGGCGGCGTTGCCGCGCGCGAGCCCCGCCAGCACGGAATCGATTTCGACCAGAACGAGTTCGATTCCGGCCACGCGTTTGGCGACTGCGAGGCCGGCGGCCCCGACACCCGCGCCGAAATCAACCACGCGATCGCCCGAACGGGCCAAGGTCGCCGCGGCGAGCAGCATGGCGTCATGGCCGGCGCGATGGCCCGATCTCGGCTGCCGCAGACGCAATTGGCCGCCGAGAAATGCATCCTCGGTGAACTCGCCCCAAGATTCACTCATCGGCCTCAATCATCGGCCCGCAGTTCGTGAGACAGCCCGGCATCGCTGAGAATCTGGCGGGCCTCGCGATTATCGTCGTCATGGACCAGAATCCGGCGCGGCAGGACCCCGAGGGAACCTTCGATAATGCTCATGTTCTGATCCAGCACCAGGTGGTGAATATTGGCGCCATCGAGCAGCGCGCCGATCGCCGAAACCAGCACGATATCGTTGGTCCGAACCAATTCCCGCAATTGAGGTTCTCCTTTGTCGGCCTGACGTCCGGGCTGCGCCAGCCGCATCGTGCCCTTGCCGCGTTACCCGGCACTTTCTATTGTTATACCGGAGCATAGAGCGAATGTGGCAAATGTGGAGACCTGCGTGGCGGTAATTGTACCCTTCGAGAGCCCCTCGGGCGCTTCGATCGACCAGCTGGTCGAGCTCGTCGCCGCCGACATGGAGCGCGTCAACGCCACGATTCTGTCCCGGACCGGTTCGGAAGTCACCATGATCCCCGAGGTCGCCAATCACCTGATTTCCTCAGGCGGCAAACGGCTGCGCCCGATGCTGACCCTGGCGATGGCGGGCCTCACCGGCTATTCCGGCGACGGCCATATCAAGCTCGCGGCTTCCGTCGAGTTCATGCATACCGCCACCTTGCTGCATGACGACGTGGTCGACGAAAGCGAATTGCGGCGCGGCAAGCTGTCCGCCCGCATGCTGTGGGGCAACGAGGCCAGCGTCCTGGTCGGCGACTTCCTGCTCGGCCAGGCCTTTCGCATGATGGTCGAGGTCGGCTCGCTGCGCGCGCTCGACATTCTGTCGTCGGCCGCGGCGACGATCGCCGAAGGCGAAGTCATGCAGCTGGCGGCAGCGAAGAACACCGCAACCACCGAGGACGAATATCTCGCGGTCATCCGCGGCAAGACCGCCGAGCTGTTTGCCGCGGCCTGCGAGGTCGGCCCCGTGATCGCCAATCGCCCGAAGGCCGAGCAGACCGCCTGCCGCTCGGTCGGCATGAATCTGGGCATCGCGTTTCAACTGGTGGACGATGTGCTGGACTATGGCGGCAAGGCCGCCAAGCTCGGCAAGAACATCGGCGACGATTTCCGCGAGGGCAAGATCACGCTGCCGGTGGTGCTGGCGTTCCGCCGCGGCAATGACGGCGAGCGCGCCTTCTGGGTCAACGCGCTGGAGCGCGGCGAGATCGGCGACGGCGATCTCGATCACGCCATCGGCCTGATGACCAAGCACCGCGCGCTCGAGGACACCATCAACCGCGCCCAGCATTACGGCGCGATGGCGGTGGACGCGCTGGCGCTGTTTCCGGCTTCTGCAATGAAGACCGCGCTCGAACAGGTGGTGGCCTTCTGCCTGGCAAGGTCGCATTAATCGAGGCAACTGATTACGACGGGAGCTATTCTAGCTCAACACCCCGGCATGCACCCACCATTGCGGATGATCGAGCTGAAGCTTCCGCGCGGCGGCTTGCGCATCGGCGCCGTTCTCGAAGATCGCAAAGCAGGTCGCGCCGGATCCGGACATCCGCGCCAGCCGCGCGCCGGCCGCGGCGCCGAGCCCCGACAGCACCTCGCCGATGACCGGCTGAATCCGCATCGCCGGGGCTTCGAGATCGTTGCAGCCGGCGGCAAGCGCTTCAACCCAGTCGGCAATCGATGCGCCGCCTTCCGGCCGCGCCGTTGCCCGGATCACATCGGTGGCGCCCACCAGCAACTCGCCATTGCGCAGGCCCAGCGCGTCGAACACGTCCCGGGTCGCGACCGGAACCCGTGGATTGACCAGCACGCATGGCAATTCCGGCAGGCTCACCGGCAGCAAGCCCTCACCGACCCCGGTCATGACGCAGGCGCGCGAGGCCAGGCAAACCGGCACGTCGGCGCCCGTCAGCTGCGCGACCTCGATCAGGCGCGCATCGCCGACCGCCAGTCCGTTGGCCTGCGCCAACAGCCGCAGCGCGGCGGCGGCATCGGCCGAACCGCCGCCGATTCCGGCCGCGACCGGCAGCACCTTGTCCAGGGTGAAACCGCCGGTCTTCAGACCGGGCACGCGCTCGCAAAGCAAATGCGCCGCCTTGAGCACCAGATTGTCCGATGTCGCGCCACAGGCCTGCGCCAGCGGTCCTGACATCGTCAGATCAAGTGCGGAACCGGGCGCGAGACTGAGGCGGTCGGCGCAATCGGCGAACGCCACCAGGCTTTCAAGCTCGTGGTAGCCGTCGACGCGGCGCCCAACCACCCGCAGGGTCAGGTTGACCTTGGCGCGCCCCTCCTCGATCAGCATCGGCGATCAGTCCCAGCCCCTTGATCCCCCAGAATCAGCCGCCCTTGCCGTCTTCTTTTTTCTTGTCCGCGGAAGCCGCCGAAGAGGTATCGTCCGGCAGGCCGTTTTCGATCTTGGCCTCGATCTTCGGCAAATCTTCCGGCTCGGGTTTCAGATCGCGGGCATGGGACCACTGGAATTTTGCTTCCAGGGTGCGGCCGACGCGCCAATAGGCGTCGCCCAGATGGTCGTTGATGGTCGGGTCTTCAGGCTTGAGATCGATCGCGCGCTCGAGGTTCTTCACCGCATCCTCGTAGTTGCCGATACGGTAATAGGCCCAGCCCAGCGAGTCCACGATGTAGCCGTCATCCGGGCGCTGATCGACGGCGCGCTTGATCATCTTCATGCCCTCGTCGAGATTGATGCCCTGATCGATCCACGAATAGCCGAGATAGTTCAGCACATGGGGCTGCTCGGGCTGCAGCTCGAGCGCCTTGCGCATATCGGCTTCGGCCTTGTTCCACTGCTTGGAGCGCTCCTCGCAGATGCCGCGGTAGTAGTAGTAGACCGCGTTGGCCTTGTCTTCGCTGGCCTTGTCGTCGGGCTTCGGCAGCGCATCGATGCCTTGCGAATAGGTCACGACGCAATCGGCGAACTTCTTGCGGCCGCGCTCGATATTGCCGAGCGCCATGATGGCCTCGAGGTCCTTGGGATCCTCGGCCGTGACGCTCTTCAGGATCTTGATGGCCTCCTCGCTGCGGTCGGCGGCGTCGAGATCGGTCGCGAGCTGAATCTGCGCGTTGCGCTTCAGCGGCGAACTCGCCGGCATCCGTTCATAGATCTTGATCGCCATCGCCGGCTTCTTCACCGACTCGTAGAGATCGGCCAGCGACAGCAGCGCCAGCGGATGATTGGGCACGAGGTACAGCGAGAGCTGCAAATAGACCAGCGCGAGGTCTTCGCCGCCGCGGCGGGTCAGCGTCGCGCCGATGCCGTAAAGCGCCTCGGCAGCACCGGCCTGTGCGGAGTCCACCAGCGGCGGCAGCTTCTTGCCGGCCTTGGTCTCGCGCAGGCCTTCCAGCACCAGGGGATGCCGCGCGAGTTTCTTGTCGAAGGCCTCGTATACCGCCATCGCCGCCGGCTCATCCTTGTTGCGCGACAGCCAGCGCGCATAGGCGTCGGCGACGCGCAACATCGAATCGTCGAGCTTGTAGGCCCGCTCCAGGCGGGTGCCGGCGTCCTTTTCCTTGCCGGCGAGTTCGAGGATCATGCCGGAGTGCAGATCCTTGAAGATCGGATACCATTCCGGGCCGGTCAGCTTGTCGATGTTGGCAACCGCTGTCTTGCTGTCGCCGGCGCCGTAACTGGCCCAGCCCGACAGCAGCGTCGCCACCAGATCGGTGATCGGCCCACGGATCGACTGATTGATGTTGAGCTGCGCGCTGGCGTATTTCTTCAGCTTCAGATCGCGCACGCCGACCACCAGCCGGGCCACGCGATTGGATTTGTCGATCACCAGGATGCGGTCGGCAAGCTTGACGGCCTCGTCAATATCCCCGTCCGCGAGCGAGGAGATGAAGGCACGGTCGAGCAATTCGTTGTTCTTCGGATCGGTGCGAAGCGCCGAGCGATAGAACGTCGCCGCCGAACTCGCGTCCCGCTCCACGCTGGCATGGCGGGCGGCAAGATAGCTGCCCGACATCGTCAGCGACTTCAAATCGTGGCTGGTGGGAAATTGCGCCGAGTTGTCGGCCGGATGATCGGGGGTCTGCGCCGAAAGCGAGCCGGGCACCGCGAGCGCGGTGATGGCGAGTGCGGCAATCGCGCAGCGATTTAAACGAATGGAAAACATCACGGTTCGCCCTAGCTCCAGGAATTTACGGCAGTACCTTGCGATCGATCTCGAATGCGAACCCCATCGTCGGCATCAAGCCATGTGACAATGCCGCGTTTGGCGTTCAACCGCAAGGATACGACGTGGCGAATCGATTGGCAGCAGGCCGGTGACCGCCGATTTTGCCAGCTTTGCCTGAAAACGCTTTCAGTGTGGCGGTATCGTGGCCGGCGGTCGCGCCGACGGGGGTCGGCTCACGCAATCGTGGTCACATCGCCTCATAATTGGGTCCGCCGCCGCCCTCCGGCGGAACCCAGGTAATGTTGCCGTTGGGATCCTTCACGTCGCAGGTTTTGCAGTGGACGCAGTTCTGGGCGTTGATCTGGAAGCGCGGCCCGGCCGTCTCCTCGACCCATTCGTAGACGCCGGCCGGGCAGTAGCGATTGGAGGGGCCGGCATAGACATCGTGCTCGGACGTCTTCTGCAGGTTCATGTCGGCCACCTTCAGGTGAACCGGCTGGTCTTCTTCGTGATTGGTGTTGGAGAGGAACACCGACGACAGTTTATCGAATGTAAGCTTGCCGTCAGGTTTCGGCGGCGCAATCGGCGTATGGGCCTTCGCCGGATCGAGCGTCTTGCGGTCGGGCTTGGCATGCGACAGCGTGCCGAACAGCGAGAAGCCGAGCGTGTTGCACCACATGTCGATGGCGCCGAGCGGCACGCCGATCAGGGTGCCGAACCTCGACCACAGCGGTTTGACGTTGCGGATCTTGTACAGGTCCTTGCCGACCGGCGAACCGCGCCACGCCTTCTCGTAATCGACCAGTTCGTCATTGGCGCGGCCGGCGCCGAGCGCGGCAATGATGTGCTCGGCAGCCAACATGCCGCTGCCCATCGCGTTATGTACGCCCTTGATGCGCGGCACATTGACAAAGCCCGCCGCGCAGCCGATCAGCGCGCCGCCGGCAAAGCTCAGGCGCGGCACCGATTGATACCCGCCCTCGGTGATGGCGCGCGCGCCATAGGCGAGCCGCTTGCCGCCTTCAAACAGCGGGCGGATCGCCGGGTGGGTCTTGAAGCGCTGGAACTCATCGAACGGCGACAGATAGGGATCGTCGTAATTGAGATGCACGACAAAACCGATCGCCACCAGATTGTCGTCGTAATGGTAGATGAACGAGCCGCCACCGGTCGAGTTGTTCAGCGGCCAGCCGAACGAATGCTGGATCAGGCCCTTCTGGTGCTTGGCCGGATCGATCTGCCAGACCTCCTTGAGACCGATGCCGAATTTCGCGGGCTCGCTGTTGGCGTCGAGGGAAAATTTCGCGATCAATTGCTTGCTCAGGCTGCCGCGCGCGCCTTCGGCGAACAGGGTATATTTGCCGAGCAGTTCCATGCCGCGCGTGTAGGACGATTTGTGCGAGCCGTCCTTGGCGACGCCCATGTCGCCGGTCGCGATGCCGCGCACCGCGCCCTTTTCGTCGTACAGCACTTCGGTCGCAGCGAAGCCCGGATAGATTTCGACCCCAAGCGCCTCGGCCTTGCGCGCCAGCCAGCGGCACACATTGCCGAGCGAGCCGATATAGCAATGATGATTGTCCATCAGCGGCGGCATCGCGAAGCCCGGCAGCGGAATCGCCGAGCCCGCCGTCATCCAGTAGAACTTGTCGACCTTGACCTGGGTCTTGAGCGGGCAGTCGGCGTCCTCGCGCCAGTCCGGAACGAGCTTGTCGAGCGACACCGGATCAATCACCGCGCCGGAGAGAATATGCGCGCCGACTTCCGAACCCTTCTCGACCACGACAACGCTGAGGTCCGGATTGATCTGCTTCAGCCGGATGGCGGCG
>JAJYAH010000945.1 GCA_021779635.1 Pseudomonadota bacterium
TCGACGCCGACTATGTCGTGCAGCCGGACTGGCTCAAGGACCTGGTGCCGGTCTTCGCCGATCCCCGCGTTGGCCTGGTGCAGGCGCCGCAAGACCATCGCGACGGCGATCGTTCGCTGATGCATTACATCATGAACGGCGAATATGCCGGGTTCTTCGATATCGGCATGGTCCAGCGCAACGAGGCCAACGCCATCATCGTTCACGGCACCATGTGCCTGATCCGGCGCGCGGCGATGGACATGGCCGGCGGCTGGGCCGGCGACACCATCTGCGAGGACACCGACCTCGGCCTCGCCGTCATCGAACATGGCTGGCTGACCCATTACACCAACCACCGCTACGGCCACGGGCTACTGCCGGACACCTATGAGGCCTTCAAGAAGCAACGCCACCGCTGGGCCTATGGCGGGTTCCAGATCGTCAAGAAGCACTGGCGGCGCTTTCTTCCGGGCGCGAGCCGGCTGTCGCCGGATCAGCGGCGCGAATTCGCCCTGGGCTGGCTGAACTGGCTCGGCGCCGAGAGCCTCGGCGTCGTGGTCGCGATTCTCAATCTGATCTGGGTGCCGATTGTTGCGTTCGCCGATATCGCCATTCCCGACAAGATCCTGACCCTGCCGATCATCGCCTCCTTCGTGGTCACGCTGTTGCATTTTGTGGTGCTGTACCGGCTGCGGGTGCCGGTGAAAATCGGCCAGATGCTGGGCGCCATGGTCGCCGCGATGTCGGTGCAATGGACCGTGTCGCGCGCCGTGGCCAACGGGCTGATCACCGACCATCTCGCCTTCGCGCGGACCTCCAAGGGCGGCTTTTCGCTGGTCTCGGTCGAGTTCCAGGCGTTCTGGGAAGCGGTCATCGGCGTCCTGTTGCTGGCCGGCGCCGCGGTGCTGGTCATCACCAACAACGACAAGCAGATCCGCGAGATCTATGTGTTCGCGGCGGTGCTGGTGCTGGAAAGCCTGCCGTTCCTGTCCGCGGTCGCGATCGCCATCCTGGAAAATTCGCGGATCAATGCGTTTTCGTTCTGGCGCAATACCGGCGTGCGGACGGCCGAGCTGATCGGGCTGCGTCCGGTGGCGATGCCGACGGTGGCCAGCGCCTCCCCGCCGGTGGCTTCGGAGATTCACCGCGAAGCCAATTGATCGCGGACGGATTTTGGGGGCGTTTTACGTGAAGAAGCCGCGCTAACAGCCCATACCATCGTGAAAATCCATCCACACCGGCCGCTCCTTTGTGTGAGGCCCCACTATTGACCCGCACCGGGCAGGCCCCTACACAGCGCGGCAAGTGAGCGCGTAGCTCAGGCGGTAGAGCACGTGACTTTTAATCATGGGGTCGAGGGTTCGAGTCCCTCCGCGCTCACCAAAGTTCCTCCACTCCTGCAACGGTTTCATTCGGCGTGCTCCCGCTGCACGAACGCATGCGGGTACAAATAAGCGGGCGAAGGGTACAAACTTCTGTTCTCGCGCCGTTCCAGTCCTCGTTGGCAGCGCGTCGTGCAGCATCAATTCCTAGCGGCTTGCTGATCGCAGCCGCCCAGGCGCATTCTCGGCTCATGGGCACCAAGTCACGCGAGACCATTTACGGCGCCTCGGTGCGGGCCTCCGCGCAGCGCGCGGCCGAGGCGCGCAAAGAAGCTGATCGGCTCGCCTGTGAGGCCTGGAACAAGCGCATGCTCGGTTTTCAGGGTCCAGCCCAGCCCTCGCCGACGCTCGGCGATGCACTCAATGCTGGCTACGGCTATCTCGAGGTAAAATGCCTCGGCTGCAACACGCATCAAACCGTTGCGCTCGATATTGCCCGCAGGCCGAGAACAACGCCGATCCATGAGCTGGAACGCTACATGCGCTGCAAGGATTGCTCTCAGGTCCGGGGTTACCCCTACAAGCGCGGCCACCTGGTTGCTCTGCGGCCGACCAAGATTTCGGCCAGCGACCCACCCTCAGTATGGTGGTCCGGAGAACGGTGATCAGATCAAACGGGCGGATGGGGAATAAGAAATGAACGAACGTCAGGCCGTCTCCGTCTTTTTGATACTCGGGATAACGTGTGTCTCAAGCTCGCGTGCAGCAGAACGTAGTCAGCAGATCCCAACAGCCACCGAGGTTTTTCAACTCCGCTCGTTGTGCGTCAAGTTGGGCGAACAGCTCTTTGATGAAATGGCCATTGGCTCAGCCCTGACAAAAGAACAGGTTTCGCACTACGACCCGAAATCAAATCGATGCTACGTCGAGCTGACTGTTCATAAGATCAGTCCAAAGGACGCAAACGACGACTATATCAATCGAACCGTTTACGATGGGCAAACCAAAGACCTGCTGGCATTCGCAAAAATCGAGAGGGGTACGAGGGTCGGAATGATCTTCGATAAACAGCACGGTATGGCTGATCCCGGTAAAAGCCTTGGTTGGGATGATGCGAGCGGCTACATCGACGAGAAAATGCTCGACGACCGGAAATAGTTACGTGTGCAACCTCTATTCGATCACCACCAACCAGGCTGCGATTGCGGCACTGTTCCGCGTGGTCAACCGCTACGTCGGCAACCTTCCGCCCATGCCGGGTGTGTTTCCTGATTATCCAGCGCCCGTTGTGCGGAACGTCGGCGCCGATCGTGAGATGACCATGATGCGTTGGGGAATGCCGCCGCCGATTCGGGCC
>JAJYAH010000946.1 GCA_021779635.1 Pseudomonadota bacterium
TTGTCCAGCTGCCACAGCCGATAGAGCAGCTTGTCAGCCCGGTCCTGTCCGAGCACCGGATCGACGAGATCGTGAAACTTGTCCCCCAGACCGCGGTCGTTCAGCGGCACTTCGCGAGCCCCGAGCGCTTCCATAGCCTGCTTTTCAAATGTCCCGCGATCCGTGGTGATGGTCACTCGCGCCGGGCGGTTCGCCGGATACAGCCGGTCCATCTCGGCCGTCGCGTTCACGTGAACCAGGCTACCAAGCCTGGCCATTTCAGGATCAAGGCGGGTTTCGTTCTCGAAGTGCTCGACCTTGATCCAGCGGTGTTTCATGCCCAGTGCCATGATGTAGGGGAAACTTAGCTGCGCGCTGGCGTAATCCTGCCATCCAGTATGGGCGTGCTCGGCGGCGATGCTGTAAGTGTCGACCTTGACATCGCGAACATCTTTCACGGAAAGCTTGTTGTCATTCATCAATTCGATCAGCGCCTCGACCGCCGGCTGAATGTGACGGCAGCAGGCGTACGGCTTGACATAGCAATCGGTGATGCTGAAGGGAACGGTCGGCGGCAGTTCAATGCTGAGGGTTTTGCCGTTACGGCCGAACGCAAAGGCTTGCGTAAAGCCGTCGCGTGCCTCGAGCACATGCGGCGGACCTTCGATACCATTTTGCGCCTGGAGAGCTGCCTGCAACCCCTCCCGGGAGGCATGGCCTGCGTGCAAGCGTTTGACATCGGCGCCGCCATTGATGAAGGCAAACAGCCCGGCGGCACTGCTGGCGGCAATGCCAAGCGCATTGGAGACCTGTTCCGTTGGCAGCGCGAGCAATCGCGCTGACGCCGCCGCCGCGCCGAATACGCCGACGGTTCCGGTCGGATGAAAACCGCGCTGGCGCAGATCAGGATGGCAGGCGCGCGCTATGGCGATGACCGTCTCATAGCCGATGACAACGGCCTCGAGTGCCGAGCGCCCACTGATGCCAGCCTCGTAGCCAAGCGCAATTATCGCAGGAACCGTGACTACGCCGGGATGAACCGAACCTCGCCGATAGCCGTCGTCAAGCTCGATGCCGTGGCCAGCGGTGCCCGCGATGTAAGCGGCGTCGAGCAAATCGGCGCGGCGCTGACGTCCGGGCACGGGAATGCGGCCAGCGGCGCGAACCTTGGCTAGGACAGCTTCGGCACGGCCAGCCAGATCACCGCTGGATCCGGCAATGATAACGCCAAGCGTGTCGAGAAAATGCCGCTTGGCCGCGTGCTTTACATCGGCGTCAAGCGCATCCCAATTCAGATTCTGCACCAGGGCGACAATCGCGCCGGTGCCGCTGCCCGGCGTCGCTCGCGCTCCGCTTGTGTCGGCTACTTGCAGCATAAGTTAATTCCTCAACTGTTTCTGCCGCTGGCCTTTGGCGGCCGCTGATCGAAGCGTCGATCGAAAATACTTTCGGCGACCCGGTTTTTCATCATCTCGATCGAACCGCCGGCGATCATCCAACCGCGGGTCCTCCGCATGCAATATTCGGCGAGGGATTCTTCGCTGTATCCGAGACCACCCAAAATCTGCACGGCTTCGTTCGCGACGTCGAAGCCTGCCTGATTGCAGGCAAGCTTGGCAAGAGTTGTCTCGTAAGCCGAGGGCAAGCGACCTTCGGCATTCGTCGCAGCGCGATAAAGCAAAAGTTGTGCGGCTTCGAGCTTCAGCACCATATCGGCGAACTTCCACTGCAAGCCTTGGAATTCACATAACGGTCGGCCGAATTGCTTGCGAACCGCGGCATATTCTTTCGCCAGATTAAATGCATAACGGCCGAGCGCGAGTGAGCGTGCCGAGTTGCCTATGCGTTCGACGTTGAAGCCCGCGATCTGCCGCTTGAAGCCACCCTCTCCCAGAAGGACGTTAGCCGCCGGAACGCGGCAATTCTCGAAGTAGAGCTGACACCATTGCTCGCCGCCCATGAACCCGGACGGCTGACCGACCGTGAATCCAGGAGAGTTCCGTTCCACCAGCACCGACCCGATCCCATCGAGTCCGGGAGCGAAACGAACGTAAATCAAGAAGACGGATGCATCCGGGCTGTGCGTTGAAAAGATCTTCGTGCCGTTCAGGATGACGTCGTCACCTTCCACTTTAGCCGTCGTGCGCAGTTCAGTGACCGCCGATCCAGCTTCGGGTTCAGTCATACCGAGGCTGATGACGGATTTCCCGTTCAGGAGGTCGCCCATGAAGCGCGACTTTTGCTCCGACGTGGCATATTCGGCGAAGGTCCGGATTGATCCGAAATTACCGGCCTGGACGACATCGGCGCTGCGCGGACAAACCGACGCCACCTGTTCGATCGCGATCACGGCGTCCATCAGCGAGCCACCCTGGCCGCCATCCTCGACCGGGATTGTAATGCCAAGCAGGCCTTGTTGGGCCATCAGGGGCGCTACATCGAGAGGAAATCCTGGTGTATGCGCACGCTTAAGCGCGTCTTTCGCGAGGTTAGCCTCGGCGAAGCGTCGCACCGATTCAGAAAAGAGCTTTTGCTCTTCAGTTAGATCGAAAATCAACTCTAGACCTCCAGCAGTCAGAATTCTCAAAGCCGCGGCAGCGGCGGAATGGTTACAGGGAACAGACCTTTAGCTTTCAGTATCCACGCTAACGTCCGAGCCGCTCCCTCCCTCCAGACGG
>JAJYAH010000159.1 GCA_021779635.1 Pseudomonadota bacterium
TGCGCCGCTTCGTCGAAAAGGAGATCGAACCCTACGCCAGCCAGTGGGATGAAGCCGGCGAATTTCCCAGGGAGCTCTATGCCAAGGCGGCCGCAATAGGGCTGCTGGCGCTGGGCTTCCCGGAAGATTGCGGCGGCGTTCCCGCCGACCAGTTCATGAAGATCGTGGCTTCGCAGGAGCTCGCGCGCGCCGGCGCCGGGGGAATCAGCGCCAGCCTGATGAGTCACACCATCGGCTCGCCGCCGATCGCGCGCGCCGCGGCCCCTAAGGTCAAGGCGCGGGTGCTGGCGGAGGTGCTGGCGGGCCTCAAGATTTCGGCGCTGGCGATCACCGAGCCCGGCGGCGGCTCCGACGTCGCCAATCTGCGCACCAAGGCGCGGCGCGATGGCGACCATTATGTCGTCAACGGCGAAAAGACTTTTATTACATCCGGCATGCGGGCCGACTATCTGACCGTCGCCGTTCGTACCGGCGGCGAGGGCGCTGGCGGCGTCAGCCTGCTTCTGATCGAAGGCGATACGCCGGGCCTGTCGCGCACCAAGCTCAAGAAGATGGGCTGGTGGGCGTCCGACACCGCGACGCTGCATTTCGACGATTGCCGCGTGCCCGCCGAAAACCTGATCGGCGAGGAAGGCCAGGGCTTCAAGCTGATCATGCAGAACTTCAACAGCGAGCGCATGGGCATGGCGGCGAGCTGCACGGCCTATGCCCGCGTCTGCCTCGATGAGGCGATCGCCTATGCGAAAGAGCGCAAGACCTTCGGCAAGCCGATCGCGCAGCATCAGGTAATCCGGCACAAGCTGGTCGACATGGCGCAACGGGTGGCGGCGTCGCAGGCGATGCTGGAGATGCTGGCGTGGCGGCTCGAACAGGGCGAAAGTCCGGTCGCCGAAATCTGCATGATGAAGAACCAGGCGACGCAGACCATGGCGTTCTGCGCCTCCGAGGCGGTGCAGATTTTCGGCGGCGCCGGCTATATGCGCGGCATCAAGGTCGAGCGCATTTACCGCGAGGTCAAGGTCAATGCGATCGGCGGCGGCACCGAGGAGATCATGAAGGATCTGGCCAGCCGGCAGATGGGATTGTGAGGTTTCCGTCATCCGAGGGCCTTCACCCTCCCCCTCCAGGGGGGTGAAGGCCCTCCGGAATAACAAGGAAATAAAATGCTCTTTTCCGCCGACCACGACGAACCCCGCCGCATTTTGCAGAAATTCATCGCGGCCGAGATCAATCCGTTCGTCGATGAATGGGAGAAGGCCGACATCTTCCCGGCCCACGAGCTGTTCAAGAAGCTCGGCGACCTCGGATTTCTCGGCCTCAACAAGCCGGTGGAATTTGGCGGACAGGGGCTGGATTACAGCTACGCGCTGATGATGGCCGAGGAGCTTGGCGCGATCCGCTGCGGCGGCGTGCCGATGGCGATCGGCGTGCAGACCGATATGGCGACCCCGGCGCTGGCGCGGTTCGGATCGGACGAGGTGCGCCGCGAATTCCTGGCGCCCGCGATATCCGGCGATGCGGTGGCCTGCATCGGCGTCTCCGAGCCGGGCGCCGGATCGGACGTCGCCTCCATCAAGACCAACGCGCGCGGCGACGGCGATGATTACGTCATCAACGGCGGCAAGATGTGGATTACCAATGGCGTGCAGGCCGACTGGATCTGCCTGCTCGCCAATACCGGCGACGGGCCCAGGCACCGCAACAAGTCGCTGATCTGCGTGCCGATGAAGACCAAGGGCGTCCAGGTCGCGCGCAAGCTCGACAAGATGGGCATGCGCTCCTCCGATACCGCGCAGATCTTCTTCGACAATGTGCGGGTGCCGAAACGCAATCGCATCGGCGAAGAGGGTCAAGGCTTCACCTACCAGATGGTGCAATTCCAGGAGGAGCGGCTGTGGGGTGCGGCGGCCTGCCTCAAGGCGCATGAAACCATCATCGCCGAGACCATCGAATACACCCGCAACCGCAGGGCGTTCGGCCAGAGCATCCTTGATAATCAAACGGTGCACTTCAAGCTCGCGGAAATGCAGACCGAGGTGGAATTGCTGCGCGCATTGATCTATCGCGCCGGCGAAGCGCTGGTCGCCGGCGAGGATGTCACCAGGCTCGCGACCATGGCCAAACTCAAGGCAGGGCGGCTCGGCCGCGAACTGACCGATGCCTGCCTGCAATTCTGGGGCGGAATGGGTTTCATGAACGAGACGCCGGTCAGCCGCGCCTATCGCGACAGCCGGCTCACTTCCATCGGCGGCGGCGCCGACGAGGTGATGCTGATGGTGCTGTGCAAGATGATGGGCACGCTGCCCGGCATGGAACAAAAATAAAGAATTGGTTCGAAGATTCAGCACAACCCAGGAGGAAGCCATGACTTCGCTCAATCGTCGTTCGCTGCTGGCCGGCTCGGCCGCGGCCGGTGTGGTCGCTCTTGCGGGCCCTTCCCGTGCGGAGGAGACGCCCGGAGTTACCGCCACCGAGATCAAGATCGGATCCACCACATCGCTGAGCGGCCCGGTCTCCGCATTGGGCACCATCGCAAGGTGCCAGGATGCCTATTTCCGGATGATCAACGACCAGGGCGGTATCGCCGGCCGCAAGATCAATTTCATCTATTACGACGACGCCTTTAATCCGGCGAAAACGGTTGAGCAGACCCGGCGCCTGATCGAATCGGACGACGTCGCTTTTCTGTTTTCGATGCTCGGAACGGCGCCGAATTCGGCCGTGGTCAAGTACATCAATTCCAAAAAGGTGCCGCATCTGTTCCTGTCGGTTAACGGGGACAAGTGGGGCGATTACCAGAATTATCCCTGGACCATGGGCTTTGCGCCGAGCTCCAGGGTCGAAGCGCAAATCTTCGCCAAATATGCGTTGAGCCAGAAGCCGGATGCGAAGTTTGCGCTGTTGTATCAGAACGACGATCTTGGCAAGGATTTCGTCAACGGATTGCGCGACGTGCTGGGCGCCCGATATGACTCGGCCGTGAAAGCGCTGTCGTACGAGGTCACCGATCCGACGATCGATTCGCAAATCGTTTCCCTGCGCGCAACCAATGCCGATATCCTGATTTCGGGCGCGACGGCGAAATTCGCCGCGCAATCGATCCGAAAGATCTACGAACTCGACTGGAAGCCGATGCACTTCGTTACCAGCGGTGCGATGTCGGTCGCCTCCACGATCATCCCCGCCGGGGTCGAGCGGGCCCAGGGCCTGATCACTTCGGTCTATATCAAGGATCCGTCCGATCAAGCCTGGGTCGAGGACGCCGGCATGAAGGACTACATGAAGTTCATGGCCAAGTACTTCAGTGATGGAAACCCGAAGGAGGCGCTCAACACCTACGCCTACACCGTCACTTCCGTGCTGCGCAAATTGCTTGAGCAGTGCAACGGAAACCTTTCCCGCGAAAATATCATGCGGGAGGCCAACAATCTCAGGGATGTCGAGGTTGCAACATTGTTGCCCGGCGTCCGTGTCAACACCAGTCCCACCAACCACCATCCGCTGCGGCAGATGCAGCTGCAACGCTGGGAAGGGCAGGGCTGGCACCGGTTCGGCAATATCATCGAGGGGGCGAATATCTGACTGGGGGCGGCCCCAAGGCACGGAGAAGGCTGACAACACCGACGCCGTTCGCTGTGCTATGCAAGACCACGGGCATGCCGTGAAACGTAAACAGGGGAAGGCCGGATGATCACACTTTATCATTGCGCCGCGGCGCGTTCGTTTCGTCCGCTCTGGATGCTGGAAGAACTCGGGCTACCCTATGAGCTGAAAATGCTGCCGTTCCCGCCGCGGGTGTTCGCCAAGGAATATCTCGCGATCAATCCGCTCGGCACCATTCCGTTCATGATCGACGGCGAGACGAAAATGACGGAGTCTTCGGGCATCTGTCACTATCTCGGCACCCGCTATGGACCGACGCCGCTGATGGTCGATGTCAATGATCCCGCCTACGGCGCATTCCTGAACTGGATGTATTTCAGCGATGCCACGCTGACCTTTCCGCAAACGCTGGTGCTCCGCTACAGCCAGCTCGAGCCGGAGGAGCGGCGCAATCCACAAGTGGCGGGAGACTACGCCAAATGGTTCCTCGGCCGGCTGCGGGTTGTCGAAGCTGCGACCGGCAAGGCCGAAACGCTGTGCGCCGATCGGTTCACGGCGGCCGATATCGTGATCGGATACGCGTTGCGGCTTGCGGAAACCATCGGGCTTGCCAAGGATTTCGGGCCCAATGTCGCCGCATACTGGCAACGCCTGCAGCAGCGCGATGGGTTCAAGAGGGCCGTCGCCGCGGAAGATCTCGCCGGCATAGAGCAGAAGGTCGCGCGGCGCTCCTGAAGCGGGCGCGACGACCCCGCAAATCGTCCGAATCTCCAGCATTCCCCGATATTTGCGTCGGTGACATCCGGCGCGATTGCTGTATTCTGGCCAGGCTCCGCGATAGTGCCCGCGCAAGGCGCCAGGAAGCATTGGAGCGTTTTCGAGCGAAGTGGCTACCGGTTCGCGTGAAGAAAACGCGTCAAAACAAAAGACTAGATCGTTCCCGGGAGGGACGGACCATGAATGACGACGATCGGCGAGAATCCGGCCGGCTGATGCTGATCAGCCCCGAGCGGGTGTTTTATGCCGGGCTGCTGGGCAGGCCGCGAAAGCGAACCAGCGGTGGCTTCAGCATTTATGCCGCGATGCAGGGAAGCCTCAAAATCACCGAGGGCAAGCTGGAGACGATCAGCGAGGTCAGGGTCGTTCCGCCTTATGTGACCCATGGCGTCGAAAGCGAATATCCCTCGATCATCTGCTTGGTCATTGAACCGGAAACGGTCGAGCCCACGGCCCTGGTTGCGCTGGGCGCGAGAGTTTCCGGGACGGAATCGCCCGACATCGCGCAACGAATTCGGGCCGCCTATGAGACCTTGCGTTGTCAGCGACGGCGTGGCGGCTTTACCACCGCCGATTTCGACCGGCTGGTTTTTGGCGAGGAGCTGCCTGACCGCAACATCGATCTGCGCATCCGGCGCGCGGCTTTGAGCCTCAACGATTTCTCCGGGAGCAAGATGACGGCGGCCGATTGCGCGGCGTCGGTCAACCTGTCGCCATCCCGGTTCCTGCATCTGTTCAAGGAGCAGACCGGGGTATCGTTTCGCGCGTTTCGCGCCTGGAAGCGAGCGCGGCATCTGCTGCATTTCGTCAACGAGGACATCAATCTGGCCCATCTCGCGCAGGATATCGGCTACCCCGACTCGACGCATTTCAGCCATTCGATCCGCCGGTTCTACGGATTGCAGCCGCGCGCGATTTTCTCGGGTTCACGGGATCTGGCGATTTACCGGAGCGATCCGGGCGTGCTCGACAATGCCGGCTTCCGTCAAGGGCGGCTGTAATCGCGGTCCCGTAGCGGCCAGTAGCGCGTGGACGCAAGAAGCAGGAACTGGCGGGACGCATGATCCCCAAGAATAGTCCGTAAGCATATTCCGCAAACAAGAATTGAAAGCTGCTCCATGGGCGACAAGGCCGTCATCACCTGCGCGCTGAATGGCGTGCTCACCGACCCGAAACAGCATCACGTGCCGGTAACGCCGGAGGAAATGGCGCGCGAGGCCAGGGCAGCCTTCAACGCCGGCGCCAGCGTGATGCATATCCATCTGCGCCAGCAGGCGCCGAACAAGGGACACCTGCCGTCCTGGGAGGTCGGCGTGTCCCGCGAGATCCAGCAGGCGATCCGCGAGGCCTGTCCGGGCGTTATCATCAATCACACCACGGGCACTTCAGGCCCGAACTATTCCGGTGCGCTCGATTGCGTGCGTGAGACCCGGCCCGAGATGGCGGCCTGCAACGCCGGCTCGCTGAATTATCTCAAGGTCAAGAGCGACAACACCTGGGCGTGGCCGCCGATGATGTTCGACAACGCGGTCGAAAAGATCGCGGACTATCTGGAGGTGATGAAGGGCGCCGGGACGATTCCTGAATTCGAATGCTTCGACGTCGGTATCGTGCGTTGCGTCGGAATGTACCGGCAGACCGGGATGTATTCCGGGCCGCTGGAATATAATTTCGTCATGGGCGTTGCCTCGGGCATGCCGGCCGATCCGGAATTGCTGCCGATCCTGCTCAAGCTGAAACTGCCGGAAGCGCACTGGCAGGTGACCGCGATCGGGCGGGCGGAAATCTGGCCGCTGCATCAGCGCTGCGCCGATCTCGGCGGCCACCTGCGTACCGGACTTGAAGATACGTTCTATCAGCCGGACGGCGCCAAGGTGACATCGAACGGACAGTTGATCGAGAGCCTCGCGGCCTGCGCCCGCCGCGCCGGTCGCGAGATCGCCAGTCCTGCCGAAGCCCGGCAGATTTTCGGGGTCAGGCATTGAACCCGCGTCTACCGTCATTGCGAGCGAAGCGAAGCAATCCATGTCGCAGCGAAGAAAAGGGTGGATTGCTTCGTCGCTTCGCTCCTCGCAATGACGGAGCGTCGGGCGCCACCGATCACGTTCAATGCGTCGAGGGGGACGGAACAAATGAGCGATCTAGCTGCGACCGGCGGCGTGCCGGGTCCGGGCCGCATCGGCCGGGTGGCGATCGGCGATCTGTTGAAACGCGCGGCGCGTCGCTTCCCCGATCGAATAGCGGTCACCGACGGCGAGCGGCGCGTGACCTTCACCGAGATCGAGCGCGACGCCAATCGCTTTGCCAATTATCTGGTCGCGCGCGGATTGAAGCCCGGCGAGAAGATTTCAACCATCTGCAACAATTCGGTTGAGTTCGTCAAAGCGCTGTTCGGCATTCACCGCGCCGGCCTGGTCTGGGTGCCGGTCAACACCATGCTCGGGCCCACGGATATGGATTATATCCTCGATCATGCGGAAGTGCGGTTCGCGCTGATCTACGACAATTTGCATGCGCAGGCCGATCGGCGCGCGGCGCTGGAGAAGCGCGGCATCGATCTGGTAACCGTCGACCTGACCGGTACGGCCGCCGCGGCGGGCCTTGAGAATTTCAACGATCTGTTGAAGGGCCAATCGGAGGTCGAGCCCGATATCGACTTCGACGATCGCGATCTCGCCATGATCATCTATACCAGCGGCACCACGTCGCGCCCAAAGGGCGCGATGCATTGCCACCTTGCCGTGGTAATGGCGGTGATGAGCAACGCCATCGAGATGCATCTCGATCGCAACGACGGCGTGACCGGCCAGTTTCCGCTGTTCCACTGCGCGGGTCATGTGATGTTGCTGAGCTATCTGTCGGTCGGCGGACGGATGGCCTTGATGCGCGGCTTCGACCCGGTGGCCTGCATGGAAGCCATCGTGCGCGACAAGCTGACGGTTTTTGTCGGCCTGCCGCTGATGTACCAGGCCATCCTCGATCATCCGCGCCGCCGGGAATACGACCTGTCCGGCCTGAAGACCTGCCTCTACACCATGGCGCCGATGGGCCGCCCGCTGCTCGAGCGCGCAATGGCCGACATGTGCCCCAACTTCATGCTCAGCAGCGGCCAGACCGAAATGTATCCCGCGACGACGATGTCGCAGCCGGACCGGCAACTCCTGCGTTTTGGCAATTACTGGGGCGAATCCCTGATCGTCAACGAGACCGCCATCATGGATGATGACGGCAATCTGCTGCCCCCGGGCCAGGCCGGCGAACTGGTGCATCGGGGCCCGAATGTCATGATGGGCTATTACAAGGACCCCAGGGCGACCGAAGAGTCACGAAAATTCGGCTGGCATCACACCGGCGATCTCGCGCTGATCGACGAGCACGGCGAAGTGCTGTTCCTCGATCGCAAGAAGGACATGATCAAGTCCGGCGGCGAGAACGTCGCCTCCGTCAAGATCGAGGAGACGCTGCTCGCGCATCCCGCCGTGCAGAACGCCGCCGTGGTCGGGCTGCCGCATCCGCAATGGGGCGAGGCGGTGTCGGCGTTTGTCAAATTGAAGCCGGGCGCGCAGGCGGACGAGGCTGCGATCGCCGAACATTGCCGCAAGCACCTCGGCGGCTTTCAGGTCCCGAAGCTGGTCAGGATCCTGGACGACATGCCGATGACGGCCACCGGCAAATTGCGCAAGGTCGAACTGCGCCAGGCGTTTAATGGATATTTCGCAGAAAAGAGCGCGTGATGTCGTTTGCGCAATCCCGGAATGACGAAGGCGCCCATGGCCATCCTTGAATCGACGATCGCGCCGTCCAGCGACGCCTACAAGGTCAACCGCGCCGGGATGCTGGCGTTGATTTCGCGGATGCGCGCGCTGGAAGAGCGCACGCGCGCGGCATCGGCCGCCGCCAAGGATCGGTTTCACAAACGCGGACAGTTGCTGCCGCGCGAACGGGTGGCGCTGGTGCTTGATCCCGGTGCGCCCTTTATCGAGCTGTCGACATTGGCGGGATACATGTTCGATGTACCCGATGCCGACAGGAGCGTGCCGGGCGGCGGGCTCATCGCCGGGATCGGTTTCGTCGCTGGAATTCGCTGCATGGTCAGCGCCAACGATTCCGGCATCGATGCCGGCGCGCTGCAGGCCTACGGCCTAGACAAGACGCTGCGGGTGCAGGAACTGGCGCTGGAGAACAAGCTGCCCTATGTGCAACTGGTCGAGAGCGCCGGCGCCAATCTTTTGCGTTACCGGGTCGAGGATTTCGTCCGCGGCGGCAACATCTTTCGCAATCTGGCGCGGCTGTCGGCGGCCGGTTTGCCGGTGGTCACGGTGACGCATGGTTCGTCGACCGCGGGCGGCGCCTATCAGACCGGCCTGTCGGATTACATCGTGATGGTGCGCGGGCGGACCCGGGCGTTTCTCGCCGGCCCGCCGCTGCTGAAGGCCGCAACCGGAGAAATCGCCACTGAGGAGGAACTCGGCGGCGCCGAGATGCATACCAGCATTTCAGGTCTCGGCGACTATCTCGCCGAGGGCGACCGCGATGCGCTGCGCATCGCGCGCGACATCATGGCCAATCTGGAATGGGACCGGCCGAGCCCGGACCAGACGTCGCATCGCCCGCCGCGCCATGACCCCGAGGAATTGCTGGGCATCATGCCGATGGACCACAAGCGGCCGGTCGACATGCGCCAGGTGATCGCACGGATCATCGACGATTCCGATTTTATCGAATTCGGCGCCAATTACGGTCCTGCCACCGTGTGCGGGCACGCGCGGATCGAAGGCCAGGCGATCGGGATCGTCACCAACAACGGCCCGCTCGATCCGGCCGGCGCCAACAAGGCCACGCATTTCATTCAGGCCTGCTGCCAGTCGCGCACGCCGCTGCTCTATCTGAACAACACCACCGGCTACATGGTCGGCCGCGCCTATGAAGAGGCCGGCATGATCAAGCACGGATCGAAGATGATCCAGGCGGTGACCAGCGCGACCGTGCCGCAGATCACGATCTACTGCGGCGCCTCTTTCGGCGCCGGCAATTACGGCATGTGCGGGCGTGGGTTTCATCCGCGTTTCTGCTTTTCCTGGCCCAATGCCAAGACCGCCGTGATGGGCGGCGAGCAGGCGGCCGAAACCATGGCGATCGTGACCGAGGCCGCTGCCATCCGGCGCGGCAAGCCGGTCGAGCAGGCAAAACTCGATCAGATGAAGGCGCAGATCATCGGCGTGTTCGACGGCCAGATGGACGTGTTCTCGACCAGCGCGCGGGTGCTCGACGATGGCGTGATCGACCCGCGCGACACCCGCGCGATATTGGCCGAGGTGCTGGCGATTTGCCGCGAGGCCGAACAGCGCTCGCCGCAGCGCATGCAGTTTTCGGTCGCGCGGCCATGAGCGGCAGGTCGATGAAGCGCAAACCATTCCGTAACATCTTGATCGCCAATCGTGGCGAGATCGCGCTGCGGATCATGCGGACCGCGCGCCGTCTCGGCTATGGCGTGATCGCCGTCTATTCGGACGCCGACCGTGACGCATTGCATGTGCGCGGCGCGGATCAGGCCATCCGCATCGGCGAGGCGTTGCCGGCGCAATCCTATCTCAGGATTGAAGCGATCATGGCAGCGGCAAAAGCCGGTGGAGCGGATGCGATTCATCCGGGTTACGGCTTTCTGGCCGAAAACGAGGATTTCGCCAGCGCCTGCCGGGATGCGGGCCTGGTGTTTATCGGGCCGTCGCCCGAAGCCATCAAGGCGCTGGGCAACAAGGCCGGCGCCAAAACCATCATGCGGGCGGCCGGCGTGCCCTGTGTGCCGGGTTATCAAGGTGCGGATCAGAGCGACGCCGCGATGCTCGCGGAGGCGAAAAACATCGGATTCCCCGTGATGATCAAGGCCGTCGCCGGCGGCGGCGGTCGCGGCATGCGGCTGGTTACGGATGCGGCGGCCTTTCCGGATTCGTTGCGCAGCGCGCGATCCGAGGCGCAGGGCGCGTTCGGCGATCCGACCGTCATTCTGGAGCGGGCGATTCTCGATCCGCGCCACATCGAAATCCAGGTATTCGGCGACGCGTTCGGCCATGCCATCCATCTTGGCGAGCGCGACTGCTCGGTGCAGCGGCGGCATCAGAAGCTGATCGAGGAAGCGCCGTCACCGGCGGTGTCGCCGGAATTGCGGGCGCGGATGGGGGCGGTCGCGGTCGCCGCGGTCAAGTCGATCGGATATGAGGGCGCCGGCACGCTCGAGTTCCTGCTCGACGCAAAAGGCCAATTCTATTTCATGGAAATGAATACGCGCCTGCAGGTCGAGCATCCCGTCACCGAGGCGATCACCGGGCTTGATCTCGTCGAATTGCAATTGCGCGTCGCCAGCGGCCAGCCGCTCGGACTTCAGCAGGAAGATATTCAATTTTCCGGTCACGCCATCGAGGTGCGGTTGTGTTCGGAGGATGCCGGCCATGATTTCATGCCGCAGTCCGGCCGGATGGCGCTGTGGCAAATGCCGGATGATCTTCGCGTCGAGCATGCGCTGCAATCCGGTTCCGAAATTCCGCCGTTCTATGATTCGATGATTGCGAAACTCATCAGCCACGGCGTGACCCGCGACGAGGCACGGCGCAAGCTCATTCGCGGTCTCGATCAGGCCATAGCCTTTGGCGTGACCACCAATCGGGCGTTTCTCGCCGCCTGCCTGCGGCATCCCGGCTTCGCCGCCGGCGAAGCGACGACGGCCTTCATCGGCCGGCACCGCGACGATCTGCTGGCGCCGCGCGAAAACGCGGACGCTCCGGATACCGCCGTTGCGGGCCTGTTGCTCTACGTCACCGATCCCGATGCGCGGCCGTGGCGAAAGGGGCGGTCGCTCGCGGCGACGTTCCCGATCGCGGC
>JAJYAH010000947.1 GCA_021779635.1 Pseudomonadota bacterium
TCCGACAGTTCGAGAAGATCTGCGTCGGGAAAACGCTGAAGCAATTCCGATAGCGCTCCCTTGATCGCTGTACGGCTCGCCTCGGCGTCCTGGGTTCCGTTCGAGGGTTGGACGGCATCGATAACCGCGTCGATCACCTCGAGGGCGCTTCGCCCGGCAAGAAGTGTCCGATCGATCGTCGGTTCGCCAGGCGCTCGCGCTGCCGCGGCCGACGACGGGGCAAGCGCGGAGTACAGCGAGCCGGCATTCTGGATGGTTCCTCCAAACCTACTCGCAGCTGTCCGCGAACCGCCATATCCCTTTTGAACGTAATGACGCATCGAACGCTTGAGGTCGCGGTCATTGCCAGTTTCGGCAAAACTGCCAGCCGAACGGCGGGCGGCAACAAATCTTCGCGCGGATGCAATCGGGCTGGGCGCCGGCACGGTTGGAGCAATCGGTGCTGGTTGTTGTCCGGGAGCTACGGGCGGGCCGGGCGTCGCCCCGTCCGGCGGGCTTGCACCTTCCGGAGCAGCCGCGGGGACCGGTGGCACCCATGGAGGCACTATCGGCACATTACCCGGCGACCCTTTGCTTGAGCCAGATGTCCCCATATCAGATGCGGTTTATGGCGTTCTTGACGGATTTACCGATCCCGGCCGACTCTTTCCATTTCTCGAATGCTGAACCAGCCCACGGCTGATCTGAAATCTTCGGCACGATGCTCGCTTTTATCTGACCGTGGGGCCGATCGGCCAAGAAGGCGCCTATGCGGCCTCCCTGTGATGGGTCGGCTTCTCCCACAACAATCATGGCCTCCAGAATGTCCGGAGTGCCCCAATCCTGTTCTTGTCGCGCTCGTTCCAATAGCCGATCCATGATCACTGTGCTGTCAGTCCTCGGAAGCGTCACAAGCTGTGGCTTAAGGCTGCGGGCCATATCAGGAAGATCGAGCAGGGCGGTAAGCAGCTTGGCGCCGTCAGAAGAAAGACGGTCTTCTGGTGAGATGAGCGGTGCATGCTCGCGACTGACATAGAGGATGCCGCGCAGGTCCATATCTCCGAGGCGAGGCGGCAACGTTAGCCATTCGCGCACGAACGAATCATCCCACAAATCTGGCAATTCCACTGGCTCGCCGGTGGCGGCTTTCGCTTCCCACTCCGCCAGGAAGCATGGTTTACCTAATGGATCCTCGCTGACCGCCTGCATCAGCGCCGAATACGCCTTTGGGTCGCCGGCACGTTCGAAGAGCAGCATTTTGGCGAGCGCTGCCTCGTCCACGCCGACTTCCTGCGCGCGCGAAATCGCCAGCCGGATCGCGAGCGCATTCAGGAAACGCTTGATCAGGCGTGGATTGCCGCTAATACCGGAGGCGCGCGTCATGATCGGAGCCAGACGATCGGCGGTTTCAAGCCTTGCGATCAAGTCTGCGGGCAAAGTCGCGAGAGATTCAACGAACGCTCGATCCACTCGCTTTCCCTGCCAAGTCTGCGCCAACTGCTTCCCGACTTGCTGCCGAATATTGTCCTTTTCGGTTGCACCGAGACTGCTGTTCTCGACGAACAATAACATTAGATATGCCCTGACCTCTTGCGTACCGAGCGGCGGGACGCGAATAGGCACCTGAATAAGCTTGTCGAAATAGCTAATCACTAGATCGTCGTCGCTTACGCCCTCGAAGTGACGCTTCACTGCGTGTTTGATCATGTCGTTGTCGGCCGCGATCACGAAGGCCGTATTCTCCAGGAACAAGAAAAGCCGTATCGCCTCCAGCGTTGAGATCGTGGTTTCCGGGAGGCACCGATCTAGATCATCGATGAGAACAATCAGCGTCACTCCCATTTCTTTGAGAGCGCCTTCGAAGCTATCTCTGAGTGCTTGAATTTCCTTGGGAGGCGACGAGGTACGTTTCGCCCCCCATATGCCGTGCATTGTTTCATTGGCATCAGTGGCCGCCTTCTCGGCAGCTTTGATCGTTGCCTCGTCAACGTCACCTGCACCGATCTTTTTTACTACGTCATACAGCTCGCCTATCACCCCAACTGGTGGAACGCCAAATGCGAGAGCCGCGGCCGATCCGGCAACTACCTTCGCTGTTCGGAGCCAGTTTATGCGCTTGAGGAATTCCTTGGTTTTTTCAATTCCCGTCTTTCGCTCCTCGGCCTCCGCTTCAAGCTTTGACGCGATCACATCCATCAGCGCTGCGCGCGCGTCGTCGTATCCCTGATAAAGCCAGGCGTTGAATTCGACGAAGACGTACCGTTGTCCACCGGTTCTCTGCGCGAGCGCTTTACGGATCAACTTGATCATCGACGATTTGCCGACGCCCCATCGGCCCGAGACACCGATCGAGATGGGGCGGCCCGCGGCTTGGACAATGATTTCAGCCACTGTCCCGGCTACGCCGGTAAAGTTTAGGAAGTCCTGGTCTGTTTCATTATCGGGCCACATGCGAATCTGTCCTTCGACAGCCATACTATCACGCGAGGCCGCCAGGAACACGAAAACTAGTATTTATCCTCACCTGCAATTTGGGGTAGCTTGCAAAATTGCTCGACCGAGCTGCCTCGCGGGCCGAGCCATCGGAGTCCCCAAAGCGAGCAACGAAAATCCCGGGACAAACCATGACGTCATTCCAGCCGCTAAAGGTACTTCGCATCCCTATCCCAAAGGATC
>JAJYAH010000160.1 GCA_021779635.1 Pseudomonadota bacterium
CACCCTCGTAAACGCCGCCTGAGCCGGCTAACTTGCCAATAAATGCCCGTCGTAACGCCTATCTGGACGGGCTCCTAGCGTCGCCAGAAGCGATGTACGGAACCGCCAGATTCGGAAAAAAGGAGCCTGACTCGCATGAAAAGGCCGACAAAACCGCGATCACTCGGTCTCAGCTTGCTTGCCGCCGCCATTTTCTGCGCCAGTCCGGTTCGGCCAGGCCGGGCGCAAGGCGAGCCGCCGGTGCTGGCAGTCGCCGAAATCCAGTATATCGACACCTCGGGCGAGGTGATCGATCAAAGCGCCGATCATTTCCGGCGCCTGCGCGAATTCGAGGCCTCGTTGCGCACCGATTTAGCGGCGAGCGGAAAGGTCCGAAACGCCGTCCTCGATTGTCCGCCGAACGCCTGTTCGGTTGGTGACATCGATCCGGATCAACTGCTCGACAAGGCGCAGGCGGCCGGCGCCGGCTATCTGCTGATCAGCAGCTTTCATAAGCTCAGCACGCTCGTGCAATGGGCAAAATTCGACATTGTTGAGGTGAAGTCCCGCAATGTCGTCTTCAATCGTCTCGTCACCTTCCGCGGCGACAATGACGAGGCCTGGCGCCATGCGGAATCCTTCATCGTCCGGCAAATCCTGGATCATGAGGAACGTTGAGGCGAACTGCGTGCGCTGCGCGGCAATACCCGCTCCCCGCAAGCCTTGATCGGCAGCGCCAGGCTGTTCGAGTTCCTGAAGGATATGGAGCCGGTCAAGGCGTCCAGGGGCCGACGAAAAGGGCTGCGCCAGCAACAAACGCATCACATGAACAAATTGCAATCATCCGGCGGAAAACATCAGTCACTTCGAACTGGAACCATCGCGGAGGCGACCTATATCCCGATCAAGGAGATTTATCTCCATTAAGGAGATTGCCATGTTCAAAGTCGCCGTTGTCGCCTTCGCGCTAGCCGTCTCAGGCTTCATGCTGTGGGTTGCGCACGAAGACTCGAACTTTGCCCAGCTGCCTCACGCGACCTTCGTCAAGCGGGCGGCGTGACGCTGCTCACATAACGTTCTGTCCAAATCCGGGATGGTGGGTCCGAGGAGAGCCACCATGCTCAGATATTTCATGATGGCCATGTTTTGCTTCGTCATCGCCGAAACGGCGGTGCGGATCGTTCACTACGCCAACCCGACGGCTTTCAGCCAGGCTCGCATTCCCTGATGTGATGCCTGCTCATGTGCGTGATTCGGCTGAAGTCAGCACGCAGTCGCCAAGTCTGGTAGTCAGGCCTGTCAGATTCTTTCGAGCTTTTGCAGGCAGCGAACCGTCCTGACTTCGTCTGGCATCGGCGTTTCCGGGAAACTGGTATTCCAGTTGGTGACGCCGACCTCGCCGACATAGATGTCGCCTTTCGAGTCGAGCGCGATGCCATGCGGCGCGAGGAATTTGCCGGCCTCAAGGCCCGGACCATTCTCGCCACCGAGCCGGGCAATGCGTTTGCCTTTGCAGTCGACGATGGTCAGGCGCGGGCCCAGATTTGGCGCATTCAGGTTGACCGGCATGCCGGGGCCGAGTTCGCCGATGATGAAATTCGGATGCTTGCCGCCGCAGCAATGCAGCGCGCAGGGCCGATGCAGATTGTTCCACTGCGCCTCGTACTTGCCGTCGCCGTCGAACACCTGCACGCGGTGGTTCTCGCGGTCGGCGACATAGACCCAGCCGTCGGCGTCGGCGACGATGTTATGGACAATGTTGAACTGGCCGGGGTCGGTGCCGGACTCGCCCCAGGTCTTGATCAGCTTTCCATCGGGCGTGTATTTGTGGACGCAGGCATTGCCGTAACCGTCGGACACATAGATGTCGCCCTTCGGCGACAGCGCCGTGTGGGTGCAGCGGTGAAACGGCTCGCCGCTCATGAACGGCGCCGGCTTGTTCGGGATGCCGATGGTCAGCAGCACCTTGCCGTCGTGAGAGCACTTGCGCATGGTGTGGTCGCCGTCGTCGGTGCAATAGAGGTTGTCGTCGGCATCGATATGCAGGCCGTGGGCGCGATGGAACAGGCCCTCGCCCCAGCTCTTGATGAAATTGCCCGCGCGGTCGAGCACGATCATCGGATGGGCGCCGCGGTTGAAGACGTAGATGCGGTCCTTGCTGTCGACGGCCACCGAGGCGACGTCGCTGAGTGTCCAGCCCTGCGGCAACTTTGCCCAGTTCTCCACGACACGGTAGCGATGCTCACCCGAGCCGAGAATGGTCGGCATGTGATCTCTCCTGGAATATTTCTTCGTGGCTAGCGCGCCCGGGATCAAGCTCTATTTTTGACAGGTTTTCTTTACGCGAACCGGTATCCACGTCGCTCGAAAACGCTGCGATGTTAAGCAGAGTCGTGCCTGGGAACGCGGGGTAACAACCCCTCCTCGCAAGCCTTGATCTGCAGCGCGAGATATTTTGAATTGATCCGGCATTGCGCCAGGCCGCCGGCGATGAACCAGAGACCGGGTTGCGCGGTACGGGTGTACATGTTGCGCAGCTCCTGCGCTTCGCCGTAGCCCCAGATGATGCCGATGCGCGTTACGACGTCGTCGCCGAACAGCTTGCGCACCAGTTCCTCCTGGCGCTGGTAGCCGGTCGCCAGGACGATCAGGTCGGCGGCGATCGTCTCGCCGCTTTTCATCCGCGTGCCTTCGGCCACAAAGGAATCGATGTCCGAAAACTGTTTCAGCCCGATCTCCCCGCTGATGATCAGATCGGAGCAGCCGACGTTGAAATAATAGCCGCCGCCGCGGGTGAGATATTTGAACTGCCAGCCGGTGCCGTCCTCGCCGAAGTCGAGCTTGAAACCCTTCGCGGCCAGGCCGTCGAGCAAGTCCTTGTCGAACTCCTTCGACACGTCGGTGACGGCCTGGTGGCTTTTTCTCGCCAGCGGCAAGGGCATCGAGGTCGCGATCAGATCATTGTCCTCCAGCGTGCCTTCATTATAGGGCGAATAGACCAGTTGAGCGGACGGCTCGATGCTGACGATCAGCGTCGAGCTGCGCTGCACCAGGGTCACGTTGGCGCCGCTCGAATGCAGATCCTGGGCGATGTCGTGGCCGCTATTGCCGGTGCCGATCACCAGCGCCTGTTTGTCTTTCCAATCCTCGCCGTCGGCGTACTGGCTGGAATGCAGCACCGTGCCGGTGAAATTCTTCAGGCTTGGAATGTCAGGCACATTCGGAATGCCGCTGACGCCGGTGGCCATCACGACATGCCGCGGATGCATGGTGCGCCGGCTGCCATCGGCGCGGCGCAACGTGACGGTCCAGCGCTCCTGCTTTTCGTCATACGTTCCGCCCTCGAACTCGGTCTCGGTCCAGAAGTTGAGCTCCATGCTTTCGACATAGGCTTCGAACCAGTTGGCGAGTTTGTCCTTCGGGATGTAGGTCGGCCAGTTCGGCGGAAACAGCATGTAGGGCAGGTGATTGACCTGCACTTGATTGTGCAGCGTCAGCGCGTGGTAGCGATGGCGCCAGTTGTCGCCGATGCGCGTCTCACGGTCCACGATCAGGGTATCGACCTGCAATTGCTTTAAGCGAGCTGCGATCGAAAGTCCGGACTGTCCGCCGCCGATCACGAGCACGGTGGGATCATGGTCGGCATATTCGGCGGCAGCCTTGCGCAGGTCGAGCCAGTTGGGCCCACGGAAATCCCGCGAATAGGATTGGCCGCGCGGCCGCGACACCCCCTGCTGCTCCTCAAAGCCCTTCAATTCCTCGAGCGCCGTCAGCAGCGTCCAGGCTTTCAGCCTGTTGCCGTCGCCGGCGTCGGGAATCAGCCGCAGAATTCCGTCGCCGCGGCCCTGCGCGGTCTCGAACTTGAAGATGGCCTCGATGGCGTTGGTGCCGGCGCGCATCACCCGGCGCGGCGCGGCGCGGTCGGGATCGATCGCAAAGCCGCCGGGGGCGGCCCGGCCAGCGCGAACTTTCAACTCCTTCAGGATCGCATCGGCGCCGTTGACGGTCTGGATGTTCCAGCTCAGCGCCAGCACATCGCGCCAATAACTGTCCGGATGAAACAACGTCTTCAGCAGGAGGTCGTCGGGCCTGTTAAGGGCGGTTTCGAACTGCGCCAGCCAGTTGTCCGTGGCGGTCGAAACATCGTCAGTCTTGTCCAGCATTTGCGCTTCCCGCACCGGCCGTCTTCGCGGCGTTCTTCTTTCCCGGTCAGAAACCTATACCCTTTGCGGTCGCGCAGAAAGGGCGTGCGCAAGCGGTTCGCTCACTGCGCCAGCGACAGGATATGACCCTGATCCGGTGGAACGCGGCCGTTCAGCGTATCGAGATAGATCTGCTTCACCGTCGCCGGTCCTTTGCCCTCGATCACGTTGAGCCATCGATCGAGCATCGGGGCAAAGCCCGACCAGGCGTGGCCGAATCGGCTTTCGATGCCGCCCGGTCCCCATTCCCTGGCGCGTTTGCGGATCTGGTCGGGAGCGAAGAACCAGATCGGCTTGGCCCCCGGCAATTGCGGCTCATCCGGCGACGTGCCGCGGTGGGTGAGCCCGATCCGTCCGGAATACTTCATCTGGTCGCCGAAATGCCGATGCAGCTTCTCGCGCAACGCGCTGTTGCCGGCCATGTCCACGAACGCAACCGGCCGGTCGGACGGCATCGACGCCACGCGGTCGTAGGTCACGACCTCGTCGTAGCAGCCGAGCGATTGAACGAAATCGGCATTGGCCGCCGAGGTCAGTCCGATCACCCGGACGCCCTTGCGCTGTGTATGCAACAGATGCGCAAGACCGAACGCGGTCTTGCTGGAGGCGCTGGAGAGCATGACGCTGCGAGCGCCGTAGAATTCATTCTCGGCCAAAAAATCGTCAACCAGGAATGACAGCATGAACAGCGGCCGCAGCAGCGCCTGATAATCGCCCTGGCGCCCGGCGAAGGCGGGATCGGTGCTGACGCGTGCATAGGCGTTGTAGACCGGCGCCACGCCCTGGCGATGCGCGGCAGCGTCGCGCAGGCCGCGCTTGCTGACGTCGGCGGCTTCGATCACCAGATGCGTCGCCATCGGAAAATAGCCGAACAGGCTTTCGCCCTCGGAGATTCCCGGCTGGCGCGAGGCGACCACGTCGCCAAATCCCCACACTGGAATGTTACCAAAACTTTCGGGCGCCGGAAACAGCTGCCAGTATTTCAGTTGGTCGCCGAGCACGGCATAGGTGATGTTGTTGGCGGTGAACGCAAAGCGTTTGACCCTGATCAGCAGCGCGCCGTCGGGCAATTGGGTCGCATCGGGCAGCCGCGTCTCGATCATCTTGCATTGCTGCAGATCGTTGCGTGCGACGATGAAGTCGGTGGAGTTCATTTTTTAAGGTCCCGGCTTTTTTCCTGCCGTTATCTTTCCCTTCGCTGATGTCTGTTTTGCGACGGGCAATTTGTTTAAAACACCGTTCGTTTTTTCCGGTGCGCCGATCACGCCTTCGCGCTTTTTGAGTGCCCTGTAATAGGTCCACCACAGATGCGCCGCCGCGCCGCGGATCGGACGCCACGGCTCCGCCAGCGGCGCCATTTCCTTCGCGGTCGGCCGCGTCTTCAGCCCCAGCCCGATTCTGACCGCTTCCTGCACGGCGAGATCGCCCGCCGGCCAGGCGTCGCCATGGCCGAGGCAAAACAAGAGGTAGACGTCGGCGGTCCAGGGGCCGATGCCGTGCAGCGCCGTCAGCGTGTTGTGCGCGGCATCGGCGTCCTCATTCGCCAGTGCTTCGAGGTTGAGGCGTTCGGCGGCAAGTTCGCGCGCCAGGTTTTTCAAGGTCTTGATCTTGGCGGCCGACAATCCGAGCCGGCCGAGCCGGTCGGCGCGGGCGCGGCGCAAGCTGTCATGGTGGAACGGATCGAACGCGGCGCTGACGCGGGCCCAGATCGCCGCGGCACTCGCGGTGGAGAGCTGCTGGCCGCAGACGATTGCCGCAAGGCCGGCATAACCGGGGTCGCGCCGCCGCAGCGCCGGCATGCCGGCAAGTTGCAATACCGGCTTCAGCCGGGGATCCTGCTCGACCAGCGCGTGCACGGCGCGGTCGAGGTCGGCCTGGGTGTTGAGGTGGATGGTCATTGCGACTTAGAGTCATCATGTCCGGTGAAAGAGATCAATGCCGCCCGTCTTCCGTTTTGCGCCGAGCCCGAACGGTTATCTGCATCTCGGCCACGCCTATTCGGCGTTGCTGAATTTCGATCTGGCGCGGCAGGCCGGCGGCAGATTCCTGCTGCGCATCGAGGACATCGACCCGACCCGCTGCAAGCCGGAATTCGAGACCGCGATCTACGAGGATCTCGGCTGGCTCGGGATCGCGTGGGAGGAGCCCGTGCGGCGGCAATCCCGGCATCTTGCCGACTACCGCGACGCCGTCGAAAAGCTTTCGGCCCGCGGTCTGCTGTATCCGAGTTTCGAAAGCCGCGCCGAGATTGCCAGACTGGTCGAGCAGCGCGAGGCGAGCGGCCGATGGCCGCGCGACCCGGACGGCGCACCGCTCTATCCCGGTGTCGCGAAGCAGCTTTCCGACGACCAGCGCGCGCAACTGCTTCAATCGGGTGCACCCTTTGCGCTGCGGCTTGACATGGCGGCGGCGTGCGCGACCGCGGGCGATCTCGTCTGGATCGAACGCGGCGAGGGTCCGGCAGGCGAGACCGGCACGGTCGCCGCCCGGCCCGAGGCCTGGGGCGACGTTATTCTCGCCCGCCGGGAGACGCCGACCAGTTACCACCTCTCGGTGGCGATCGACGACGCCCTGCAAGGCGTGACCGAGGTGGTGCGCGGCGGCGACCTGTTCTGGTCGACCAGCGTGCATCGGCTGCTGCAAGTGCTGCTCGGCCTGCCGCAGCCGGCCTACCGCCACCATCGGCTGGTTCTCGACAGCGCCGGGCAAAAGCTCTCGAAATCGACCAGCGCCACCGCTTTGCGCGAGCTCCGCGCCGGCGGAGCGACCGCGGCGGACATTCGCCGGCTGGTCGGCCTCGGTTGATCGCGGTCCGGCCTGCCGAGGGCAGATCGCAGGTGGAAAAATCTGCTTCGGCGTGACTCTGCAAGCCCGGCCGTGTCATGGTAGGGGGCCGGGGTCGGGGGAATCATGGCGCCGAAATCGCGCTCACAGCGCATCAAACGGCCGCCGAAAAGGCGGCCGACAAAAAAGCGCGGCCTTGGCGTTGCCGCCGGCAAGGCGCGCAAGCGCGCGGCCGTCGCTGCCGGGCCTAGCATCGTCGAGTCGGCCCTGGCCGCGTTCGCGCACGAGGTCCGCACCCCGCTCACCGGGATTCTCGCGATCAGCGATCTCCTGGCGACGTCCGATCTCGACGAGCGCGAGCGGCGCTGGGTCGATACCATCAAGGCGGGCGCCGAACATCTCGCCAGCCTCGCGACCTTGTTCGTCGACGCCGCGCGAAGCGGCAATGCCGGAGTCGGTGTCCGGCAGGATCTGTTCGATCTGCGGGCGCTGGCGCGCAGTGTCGGGGATTCGCTGGCCGGCAGGGCGGCGGCGAAGGGTTTGGGATCCTCGGTCGATATTTCGGAAAAGCTTCCGGCGCTGGTGGTCGGCGATCCGGTCCGGCTGCGCGCCGCGCTGGAAAACCTGATCGACAATGCGGTGAAGTTCACCGAGCAGGGTGGCGTCGTGCTGGCGGTGTCGGCGACGCGCGGCGCGAAGGGCAAGATCGGCGTCGCCTTCGTGGTTTCCGACAGCGGCATCGGTCTCACGCTCAAGGAGATCAAACGCCTGTTTCGCCCGTTCTCGCAGGCCAATGTCAGCATTGCGTCGCGCTTTGGCGGCGCGGGACTGGGATTATCGTCGGTCAAACAGCTCGCACGCGCGATGGGCGGCGATATTGTCATTGCGCAACGGGGCGGCGGCGGGACCACATTCACGCTGACGGTCACGTTGGCCCGTGCCAAGGCCGCGAACGCTGCGGGCCCGGGCGCGGATGCCGATCTGCTGTCCGATCCGACTCCGCCGCTCCGCGTTCTCAGCGTCGAGGACAATCCGTTCGGCCGCGTGGTGCTCAACGCGATCCTCACCGAACTCGGTCACCAAGCGGAATTCATCGGGCGGGGGGAGGCCGCGACCGAGCGGATCGCGCGGGGCGACTTTGACGCGGTGCTGATGGATATGGTGCTGCCGGGCATTACCGGCATCGAGGCGATAAGGCGCATTCGCAGCCTGAGTTCGCCGCTCGGCCGCATCGCGATCATCGGCGTGTCGGGCCGCGGCGATGACGAAGCGGCGTCGCGCGCGGCCGGCGCGGACGCCTTCCTGGTCAAGCCTGTGAGTCCAAGGGCTTTAGCGATTGCGCTGCTTGAAGCGAGACGCCGTGCGGCAGCCGCGACTTGATGATCGCCGCGTTCAATTCGCCGCCATACACGAAGATCGCGGCGATGAAATACAGGAACACCAGCGCGATGATCACCGAGGCAAGGCCGGCATACATCGTGACGTAATTGTTGGCGAAGCGGGCCAGATACTGTCCGAACACGATGCCCGACACCAGCGACGCCACCAGGGTGAAGATGATGCCCGGCAGGATCTGCACAAAGCTGCGGCGGCCGGCTGGAAGCCACGCGTGCAGGATGAACAGGGCGACGATCAGGGCCGCAATGGTGATGCCGTAGCGCGAAACATTGAGAAATTGTTCGTTGGATTCCACAACAAGCGGAATGTGCCGCCGCACCGCCTCGATGATCAGGGGACCCAGCACGATCAGGAACGCCATCGCCAGCGAGGTGATGGCGGCGATCAGCGTGTAGCCGATCGATTCCAGCCGCAGCCAGTACCAGCGCCGCTGCTCGATCATCGAATAGGCGCGGTTTAGCGCAACGCGCAGGGCTTCAACGCCGTTGGAGGCGAAATACACCGCGAGCACCGCGCCGATGGTCAGGATGTCGCCGCGGCTGGTCGTCATGACGTCGTGGATCTGGCCGGACAACGAATCGGCGACCTGCTTCGGCCAGATCTGCAGCAGCAATCCCGCGGCCTGGTCGGCGAGTTCCTTTGAGCCGAAAAAGCCGGCCAGCGAGGTCAGCACGATCAGAAACGGAAACAGCGCCATCAAGGTCGAGAGTGCAATATGACTGGCGATCGCCCAGCCATCATCGGCGAGAAACGTGTAGAACGCATCCATGCCGACAACGAAGACGTAGCGGAGCTGCCTCACATTTCACCTTGACCTGGCAGAAGACGGTTCCATCGGCGAGCCAGGCTACCATCTGATATTATTGGATAAAAAGCCAGATCGATGAGAGCACGAAGTTGCCATGTGCGCGATGGCGCGGGAGCAGGTCTGGTGTTATGTACCGCCGATGGCTTCATTCCTGAGCATGATCATACTTCCCCTTGCAGTTGGCGCCGTGGCGTTCGTGCTGCTGCTGGGTCTCATCAACATGATGCGCGGCGGATCGCCGAACCGGTCGCAGAAATTGATGCAATGGCGGGTGCTGCTGCAATTTGTCGCCATCGTCATCACGATGCTCGCGGTCTGGGCGATGGGGCATTAGGAAGATCTGGAGCTATCGATGGTCATCCTCAATCGTATCTACACGCGAACCGGCGATGACGGCACCACAGCGCTCGGCAGCGGCGAGCGTCGCCCGAAATACGATCTGCGCATCGGCGCCTATGGAACCGTCGATGAAACCAACGCCGCCATTGGCATCGTGCGGCTGCACCTCGGCGATGCGCGCGATCTCGATGCCATGCTGGGCCGGATCCAGAACGATCTGTTCGACCTTGGCGCCGATCTTGCGGTGCCGCAGCGCGAGGGGAAGGTGGAACGCCTGAGGATGCTGTCGAGCCAGGTCGAACGTCTTGAACATGACATCGACACGCTGAATGCGCGGCTGGCGCCGCTGACCTCGTTTGTGCTGCCCGGAGGCACTCCGGCGGCGGCCTACCTGCATCTGGCGCGCACCATATGCCGCCGGGCGGAACGGATGATGGTGGAACTCGCCGCCAAGCCCGATGAGCCGGTCAGCGATGCCGCGATCCACTATATGAACCGCCTGTCGGACTTTTTGTTTGTCGCCAGCCGTTCCGTGAACGATAACGGCGCCGGGGACGTGCTGTGGGTGCCCGGCCAGAACCGCTAGAGGCGCAGGCAGGGGTGCCGATTTTTGCCGTTCGCGCGTTGACCGGGGTTGGCGAGACCTTTAGGTTCCGCGCCCAAGCTGATCAAACCTGATAAATTCAAGCGAAAGAGGGTCGATGAAGGTTCTGGTTCCGGTAAAGCGGGTGGTCGATTACAACGTCAAGGTCCGGGTCAAGAGCGACGGATCGGGCGTTGAACTGTCCAACGTCAAGATGTCGATGAATCCGTTCGACGAAATCGCCGTCGAGGAGGCCCTGCGCCTGCGAGAGGCCGGCAAGGCAACCGAGGTCGTGGTGGTGTCGATCGGCCCCGCGCAGGCGGCGGAAACCATCCGGACCGGCCTTGCCATGGGCGCGGACCGCGGCATCCTGGTCAAGGCCGAAGGCAATGTCGAGCCGCTCGCGGTGGCGAAGATCCTCAAGGCGATCGTCGACGAGGAGAAGCCCGGCCTCGTCATTCTCGGCAAGCAGGCGATCGACGACGACTCGAACCAGACCGGCCAGATGCTGGCCGCGCTGCTCGGATGGTCGCAGGCGACGTTTGCTTCCAAGCTCGAAGTCGACGGTTCCGATTTCAAGGTGACGCGCGAAGTCGACGGCGGCCTGCAGACGGTCAAGTTGAAGGGCCCGGCGATCGTAACGACGGACCTGCGCTTGAATGAGCCGCGCTATGCCAGCCTGCCCAACATCATGAAGGCGAAGAAGAAGCCGATCGCCGACAAGGGCGCATCCGACTACGGCGTCGATCTCGCGCCCCATCTCGAGATCCTCAAGACATCCGAACCGCCGGGCCGCAAGGGAGGCGTCAAGGTCAAGGACGTCGCTGAACTGGTATCGAAACTCAAGAATGAAGCCGGGGTTCTCTAGATGGCCACGCTGTTGATTGCCGAACATGACAATGCGTCGGTCAAGGATTCCACCAACAAGGCGCTGACCGCCGCCACCGCGCTCGGCGGCGAGGTGGATGTGCTGGTCGCCGGCGAAAACGCCAAGGCTGCGGCGGACGCCGCGGCCAAGCTCGCCGGCGTCAGGAAGGTGCTACTGGCGGACAATGCCGCCTATGCCCACGATCTCGCCGAGCCGCTGGCCGCGCTGATCGTGGCGCTGGCTC